>CBFDBS010000132.1:0-7314 GCA_965603105.1 uncultured bacterium | reverse complement strand
CGATTTGGTTCAGGAAAGACCGGTTATGACTCCGTCGTCGGAGATGTCGATCTGTTCTGAGGCCGGAGTCTTGGGCAGCCCCGGCATGGTCATAATGTCTCCACAAAAGACCACGACAAATCCCGCTCCGGCACTGATGGAAACGTCCGTCACGATGAGCGTGAAGCCCTCGGGCCTTCCCAGAGCCTGATCATCATCGGAGAGGGAATACTGAGTCTTGGCAATACAGACCGGAAAACGGCCGAAACCTTCCTTTTCCAGCCGGCCTATTTTTCTTCTGATTTTTCCCTCCATAGCCACTCCGGAAGCACCGTAAATTTTTCGGGCGACGGTAGAGATTTTTTCTTCGAGAGGCAAATCCAAAGAATACAAATACTGGAAACGGCTTGTCTCAAGCTCCAAGGCTTCAAGCACCTGCCCGGCCAGTTCTCTTCCCCCCTCTCCTCCGCGGCCGAAAACATCGCTCAAAGCAACTCTGATATTTTCACCCCGGCAGAGCTCCATGAATCTGTCTTGCTCGATTTGGGAATCCGTCGGGAATCTGTTAAGAGCAACCACAAAGGGCACCCCGAAATGCCTGAGGTTATCGATATGTTTCTGCAGGTTGACAAAACCTTTTTCCAGTGCCTCGATACTTTCTTCATTCAACATATCCTTGGCAACACCTCCGTGGTACTTGAGGGCCCGGATGGTTCCCACCAGAACACAAACATCAGGGGGCGGGATGCTTCCCGTCCGGACGACGATATCGAAAAACTTCTCGGCTCCCAGGTCCGAACCGAATCCCGATTCGGTGACGACATAATCGGCCAGCCCGAGTGCCATTCGCGTGGCAATCACGGAATTTGTGCCGTGGGCGATATTGGCAATGGGTCCGCCGTGGATAAAAACAGGCGTTCCTTCGAGAGTTTGGACCAAGTTGGGCAGGAGAGCCTCTTTGAGAAGTGCAGCCATGGCCCCTTCGGCCTTCAGATCCCGGGCAAAAACGGGCGTGTTGTCCGGGGAGTAGCCGACAATGATATCCCCCAGTCTTTTTTTCAGGTCTTGGATATTGTCAGCCAGGCAGAGGATGGCCATAACTTCTGAGGCGGCCGTGATATCGAAACCCGTCTCCCGGGCAATCCCCCTCAGAGGCCCACCAATACCGACAACCACATCGCGAAGGACCCGGTCATCCATGTCCAGGACGCGTTTCCAGGTCACACGCCTGCAGTCAAGCAATCCGCATGATCCGCCGAAATGGAGCTGATTGTCCACAATGGCTGCCAGAAGATTATGGGCTGCGGTCACGGCATGGATATCGCCGGTGAAATGCAGATTGATCTCCTCGCTGGGCAAAACCTGGGCATATCCTCCCCCAGTCGCCCCTCCTTTCATTCCGAAGACCGGTCCTAAAGAAGGCTCACGCAGGGCGGCAACGGCCTTTTTCCCTATCCTGTTGAAAGCATCGGCCAAACCGATAGACGTCGTCGTCTTCCCTTCGCCGGCCGGGGTGGGGCTCATTGCGGTGACCATGATCAGTTTTCCAGGCTGTCGCTTGATCTGGTCCACACTTTGAGGTGAGAGTTTTGCTTTGTATGGGCCGTACCTCACCAGGGCATCGGCCGGAATCCCCAACTGGGCGGCGATATCAGCGATAGGTTTCATTCGGAATCGGCTGGCAATCTCTCGATTATCGGTCATCTCTGCACCTCCTTGTCCGATTTTAGCTTGATGGCCAAAGAATTACAACAGATCAGAGAGGTCTTTTGGCCCTGGCCCTGGAAGCCGATTCAAATTCATCCAGCAGGCCGGTATCGGCGAAACTGAAATAGCGGTTGTTGCCGATGACGATGTGATCCAGCACTTTGATCTGCATCACGTTGGCGGCGAAAACAAGCTCTCTGGTGATGTCTCTGTCGCTCTCCGATGGAGATGGATCACCGGAGGGGTGGTTATGGACGAAAATCAAAGACGAGGCTTCACAGCGCAGGGCTTCGCGGATGATTTCCCTGGGATAAACGGCGCTCGAATCCACCGTCCCCTCAAACACCGTCTTTTCCTCTAAAATTTGGTTTTTGGCGTTGAGAAAGAGCGCTTTGAACTTCTCCCTTTTGCTGTCTCTCAGTGAATGGTAGAGGTAGTCAAAGACCTCCTTGGACGACCGGCAGTAGGCACCGTCCAGCATTTTTTCCTTGAGGAACTGCCTGGACACCTCCTGGATCAGTTTGAGTCCGAAGATATTATTGGGACCGATGCCCCGGATCTCCATAAGCTGCTCGGCAGGAGCCTCCAAAACTCCCCGCAGCGTCCTGAATTTTCGGATGGCTTCACGCGCTGTTCGTCTGCAGTCTCTCCGGGGAGTTCCAAGCGTCAGCAGCAGTTCGACAATTTCGTAGCTGAAAAAACCGTCCAGTCCGGATCTTAAAAATTTCAACCGCAGCCGCTGCCGATGCCCACTCTCCAGAGATTGGATTTGGGCTTCATCGGATTTTTTCTCAATGGTATTCATGCCAGTCACTACATAAGACGCAAAAGCCGGAAAAAAATCGCAGCGGTGCCCAACTCAATTCAAACATCTGAAACATTTTCGAGTCAGGATAAAAAGGAGGCTGGATAGAAAGGGTGTTAGGCCTGTAAAGGCCTATTGGTTGTTATCAGAGAAAAAATCCAAATAAAGGAGGCGATCGGCTTCCTTGATTTTCAGCCGGAGGAGAAAAATGCAAACGCCGATGGAAAGCCATAGCCAACCTATAAAAATGTACAAAGCGGTTTTCTGTCTGATGTTTTCGGGACCAGGGACGATTGTCTCCGCCGCATCCTCGGTCTGTTCCACTTGGGGATTATCAGACAGGGGATCCTGTGGAGGCCATCTCCCTCCAGCCGCAGCTAAAGAAAAAAATAGAACCACAAAAACGAGCGAAAACAGGAAGAGTGTTTTTTTCCCTTTCACATCAGGCTCCAGACAGACAAAATCAAAGCATAGAGGATAAAAAGGAAAGCGGCGGCCGTGATGACCTTTCCTTTCTTTTCCTCCGGCTTGTTGTCGATTTGCGGCAGGAAAAAAAAGATAACCACAGCCAAAAAAATGAGCAGCACGGCCAATGTTTCTCCTTGGACAAAGAGGATATTGGCCGGGAAAATTTTCAGCGTCTGAAACAGGAAAAGAAAGTACCATTCCGGTCTGACCCCTTCCGGAGCTGGAGCCATCAGGTCTGCCGCCTTATCCAGGGAGGGGGGGAGAAAAACGGCCACCGTAAGAAGTACCCCCAAAAGAATCAGCCATAAGATGGCTTCTCTGAAGACGAAATTGGGCCAGAAGGGAAGCTCCCGCACTTTCTCCTTCTTCTTTTCGTTTTCTAGAGGGACACTCACCCCGAGCTTTTGGATGAGATAGACATGAAGGGCCAAGAGGACAATGATGACCAGAGGAAGGATGCAGACATGAATGCCAAAAAACCTGGTTAACGTGTCCCCGGTCACATCCTCCCCGCCGCGAAGAAGCTTGGTCACCCAGGCCCCGACGACCGGGATCGCATTCGGGATATCCGTCCCCACTTTGGTCGCCGAAAGTGAAAGGTCATCCCAGGGCAGAAGATATCCGGTGAATCCGAAAAAGAGGGAACAGATGAGGAGAAAAACACCCGTCATCCAAGTCAGCTCCCGGGGCCTGCGGTAGGATTTTAAAATCCAGATGCTGAGAAGATGGACCCAGACGAAGGCGATCATGAAGGTGGCCGACCAACTGTGGACGGAACGGAAAATCCATCCCAGGGGAACTTCGGTCATGATCCTGGCGACGCTGGCGTTGGCTCCTTCCAGAGTGGGCCGGTAGTAGAAAACCAGCATGAAGCCGGTGACCACCTGAATGGCAAAGAAGAGAAGGATTGCGCTTCCCGTGTAGGACCAGATGGTGTGTTTGTGTAGGGGAATGGCCTTCTTTCTCAGGAACCGGGTTACGTCGGATAGGCCGAAACGCTCATCCAGCCAGCCGAATATTCCGGTTCCTTTTTCTTTTTTTCTCACTCGGCCCCCTCTCTTTTGATGATCAATTCTTCCCCTACGACCGAAATATAAAGCTGGCGGAGAGGAGAGGGTGGGGGGCCCCCGATGTTCGTTCCGAATTCATCGTACCAACCATCATGACAGGCGCAGAAAAACTTTCTTTTGTCGGCCATGTAGGACACATTGCAGTCCAGATGGGTGCAGACTCCCACAAAAGCCAGAAGAGTGCCGTCATCGTTTTTTTTCAAAAGGCCCGGTTTGCTCCCCCAGGAGAAAAGCTTGATGGAATTGGCGGGAATATCCCTGTAATCGGACCAAGGAAGGATGACTTCATCAGGCTCTTTATAAGGCGGAAAAATGAAGTTGACCACAGGATAGACAAGGGAAGCGAAGAAAGCGCCGAGCCAACCACCAAGCAGACCGTTCAGGAATTGACGCCGGGTGAAGAGTGAATGTTTCAGTTTCATTTTTTCAACCGCAAGACAGTTTTTATTTTTTCAGCGATCATCTTCCGCCGCAAAGCCTCGATTCCGTCGGCCGGGCGGACATCTTTGGGACAAGCCTGGTTGCACTTAAAGATGGTGTGGCAGCCCCAGGCGCCGTCCTGGGTGCTAACACCCGCATAATCCGCATAACGTCTCAAGTCACGGGGATCTCTGACAAACCTGAACAGCTTGGCCAGAGCAGCCGGCCCGAGATAATCCTCGTTCTTGGACACGACGGGACAGGCACTGTAACAGGAACCGCACAGGATGCAGTTGACAAACTGGAATATCCTGTCGATCTCCTTGTCTTCGATTCTGTAACCGTTTTCGGGAAAATCTCCCTCGGTTAATACATAGGGTTTGATCTTCTCCAGAGCCCTCCAGAACGGGTCCATATCCACGACCAGATCCTTCTGAATCTCTAAGTTGGCCAAGGGCTCAATGACAATCTGAGCCGCTCCAAGCGACCGCAGCTCGGTCCGGCAGGCGAGATCAAAGCGGCCATTGATGACCATGGCGCACGACCCGCAGATAGCTTCCCGACAGCTGTAACGGAAGGACAGCGCGCCGTCCTGCTCGTTGCGGATGCTCATCAAGGCTTCGAGAACGGATTTGCTTCCATCCGCCTCGAACCGGAAAGATTGAAAAGAGGGATGTTTGTCTTTCTGGGGATCAAACCTCAGAATTTTGAATGTGTATTCCATCCTAGTATTTTCTCTCGACAGGTTCATACTTGGAGGCGTCGACATCGGCATAGCCGATGACGGGCTTCCCCTCCACGCAAGTGACGAGCGTATGCTTGAGCCAGTCTTTATCGTTTCTCTTATTGAAATCGAGCCGGAAATGGGATCCCCGAGTCTCCTCCCGGTTCAAGGCGCCGAGAGTGATGATTTCCGCCAAATCCAGCATGGCTTCGAATTCAAAAACATTCACGAGTTCTTGATTGTACCGCAGGCTTTCTCCAGAAAGGTAGGTCTGTCCGTAGTCTTCTCTCAATCCCCTGATGATCTTCAATCCTTCGGCCAGATCCTCTTTAATCCTGAAGATTCCCACTTTGTCGCTCATGGCCAACTTCAACTTTTCCATCATCAGATGGATTTTGATTCCAGATTCCCGCCGGCGCCAAACGTCCAATTTTTCCCTTTCTTTCGCAGCTTCCTCTTCGAGTGACTGGATACTGACGGAGGGATTTCCCCCTCCTTTGACGAAGCGCGAGGCCTGATCCCCGGCGATCTTGCCAAAGACAACGGTGTCCAATAGAGAATTTCCGCCCAGCCGGTTGGCCCCATGCACACTCACACAGGCACATTCTCCACCGGAATAGAAGCCTTCCACCCTGGATGCACAGTTTTCATCGACATCGATCCCACCCATTGAATAATGCTGGGCTGGCTGGATGGGGATGGGTCTTTCAATGGGATCGAATCCCCCGAAATTCATACAGATCTCGCGGATACCCGGCAGTCTCTTTTTGATTTTCTTTTCGCCTAAAGGACGCAGATCCAGGTGGACGTAGTCATCATTGAATCCGTTTCCTTTGTCGATTTCCGTCTGGATGGCCCGGGCTACAATGTCCCTGGGAGCCAGTTCCATGGCCTGAGGAGCATAATCGGCCATAAATCTCTTTCCCTTGTTATTGACAAGTAATCCACCCTCCCCTCTGGCCCCTTCGGTGATCAGTATGTTTTTCCCGATCATGGAGGTGGGGTGGAACTGAACAAACTCCATATCTTTGAGAGGCACACCCGCGCGGTAGGCGATTCCGATGCCGCTGCCATGGTTGATGAAGGCATTGGTGGTCTTGAAATAGACTCTCCCGTATCCCCCCGTGGCAAAAATTACGCTCCTTGCCTCCAGGGGAAAGATTTCCCCTGAAGCCAGATCGAAGACAACCACACCCTGGCACTTCCCGTCTCGAACGACAAGCCGGGTGACCAGCCACTCGCTGTAGAATTTGACCCGTTTTCTCAAGGACTGCTCATAGAGTGTGTGCAGGATGACCAATCCCGTCCGGTCGGCCGCATAACAGGTCCGCGGGAATCCCGCGCCCCCGAAAGGCCTCTGGGCGATCACCGCTCCCGGAAAACGGCTGAACGGAACACCCAAATGCTCGAGCTCATAAATGGCCGGGATGGCCTTCTCGCACATCAACTCGGCAGACTGCTGGTCAGCAAGATAGTCGCTGCCTTTGATGGTATCGAAGGCGTGTTTTTCCCAGCTGTCATCCTTTCCGTCGGGATTGTTTCCCAAGGCGGCGTTGATCCCGCCCTGGGCGGCCACGGAATGGGAGCGGAGAGGATGAACTTTGGAGATGACGGCCACCGAGAGTTCGGGATCGGCAGTCAGGGCTGCGGCCAGACCCGCCAGCCCACCTCCGATAACTAGGATATCATGATGGATCATTCAATAGTTCCTGGTGAAGTAGACAACGAGCAGCGCTAGGCTCAAAACACCGCCGAGGACGGTGAATATCCAGAAGAGAAGCTTTTCCTTCCTCAATCCGAGGTCTATCAGAACAGTCCTCAATCCGTAGAGAGCGTGGTAGACGACAAGGAGGATGAGGAGAGTGTCGGCAAAGGGATTGGTGTGGAGCACCAGCGCCCAGTCGGGCTTTTGCTGCTGCGTCATAAGGAAAAAGGAAGTCAGAAATTTGATTCCTAAAAGGAGGATAAGAAGGAGACCTGAGACACGGTGAAAGATCCATACAAACATCGGATGACCTCCTTTTCTGGAGGGTATATTTAATTAAAGTCCTCACCAATTGTCAAGAAGAACACGTAACATGGCAACTCCAGGATCCCGCGGTGCTAATTCCCTAAGACCGAATCCGGCGCACACAGATCCC
>CBFDBS010000131.1:0-7326 GCA_965603105.1 uncultured bacterium | reverse complement strand
GGAATTTCGCTATCCTATTGTCCAGAGGAAAAAACATGGAGAAGATGCCCGATCTCATCAAAGCCGCCGAAATTCTGTCCCAGAGCGAGCGCCTGGCCATCCTGACAGGAGCTGGGATATCGGCCGAATCCGGCATCCCAACTTTCCGGGGGGAAGAGGGCCTGTGGAAAAAATACAGGGCCGAAGATCTGGCGACTCCTGAGGCCTTCGACAGGGATCCGAAGCTCATCTGGGAGTGGTATGACTGGCGCCGGGGAATTTTCGCCTCCAAAGATCCCAATCCCGGTCACCGTGTCATCGCCGAATGGGAAAAAGTCTTCCCTTCCTTAGCCCTCATCACCCAGAATATCGACGGCTTGCACAAAAGAGCGGGATCCGAGAACATTATCGAACTTCACGGCAACGCCTGGAGACTCCGCTGCACCAAGGAGAACACGATAACGGAAAATTATGACGTACCGCTGAAAGAAAATCCGCCTTTATGTTCCGTTTGCGGAGCGCTCCTCAGACCTCATGTGGTATGGTTCGGAGAAGCGCTGGATGCCGATATCATTCGCCAAGCCTCACTCTTGAGTTCCACCTGCGACACGATGCTGGTCATCGGCACTTCAGCCCTTGTCCAGCCCGCAGCATCACTTCCCTTTTCTGCTCTCAACCGGGGAACCAAAGTCATCGAGATCAATCCCGCATCCACTCCTCTGACATCTTATGTCGATTTTTCTTTCCGCGGGAAATCAGGGGAAATTCTTCCTGTGATCGATGCCGAGCTTCAAAAAATATCATCTCGCAGAGGGGATTGAAATCCGATGAATTTTTTATATTTTGACGGCTCCTCTGGTATGAGCGGTGATATGATTCTGGGTGCACTTCTGGATCTCGGCATTTCTCACGACCTGTTCCAACAGAAGATGGCCGGGCTGAACCTTCCCGTCGATATCCGGATAAAGGAGACGAAAAGGTCAAGCCTCCGCGGGCTGAAAGTCGATGTCCACGTTGACAAGACTCCCGAAAAAGTGACTCGAAAATGGAAAGATGTCGAGGGCCTTATTCAAGGAAGTCCCTTTTCTGATAAAGTCAAAGACCGTTCTCTGTCGATTTTCAAAAGGCTTTTTCAAGCCGAAGCCCGCGTCCACGGCCGTTCGTTCAGCCAAACACACCTCCACGAAGCAGGAGCCGATGACGCCATCATCGACATCGTCGGCTGCTGTTTTCTTGTCGAGGCCCTAAAGATCGATACTATTTATTCCTCGCCCTTGAATGTGGGCCGGGGGTGGATCGAATGTTCACACGGCCGGCTGCCGGTCCCCCCTCCCGCAGTGGGAGAGCTTTTGAAAAAGATACCGGTTTACTCAGCCGGGGTCGAAAAAGAGCTGGTAACACCGACGGGAGCCGCAATTGTGTCCGCACTTTCCTCTTCTTTTTTCCCTTTTCCGGAGATGGTCTATGAGAGAATCGGATACGGCGCAGGCAGCCAAGATTTTCCCGAGCTCCCCAATATTCTCCGAGTTTTTCTGGGAAAGAAAGAGAGCTTCAATCCAGCCAAGAAAGTGTTTATCATCGAGGCCAACATCGACGACTGCAGTCCGCAAATACTGGCCGGATATTTCGAGACTGCCTTCGAGTTGGGAGCGCTGGACGTCACCCTCACTCCCATCGTCATGAAAAAAAACAGACTGGCGACCCAATTGACCGTTTTGGCCGGAGCCGACAAGCTGGATTCCATTATTGAATCGATATTTAAAGAAACGAGCACCATCGGAGTCAGGTTTTACCCGGTGGAAAGGCGAGTCTTGGAGAGGAGCCATTCAAAAGTCACCGTCCTGGGCGAGGACATCGCCATAAAAACCGCCAGCCTGGGGAACGAAGTTGTCAATGCCCAGCCTGAATACGAGGACTGTCAGCAGGCGGCCAAAAAGACGGGATTGCCGGTGAAACGGGTCGAAGAGCTGGCCAGATCAGAGCACATCCGATCCGCAAAAAAGAGAGGAACACGAAAGAAAGCAAAGCAATGAAGATATCTCTTGAGGGAAAACGAAGAGAACATAGAGGAGAAGAAAGTGGATTTAAAGAAGATTGAGAGAGGGGTAAAGCTCATTCTGGAAGGGATCGGTGAAGACCCTAAAAGAGCGGGCGTCCTGGAGACTCCAAAGAGAGTGGCGCATATGTTTACGGAAATCCTGGGAGGAAAACAGGCGGACGCTGTCAAACAGCTCAAACCCATAGACGGCGAAAAACACGATGAAATGGTCCTGATTAAAAATATTCCCCTTTATTCCATGTGTGAACACCATTTGCTGCCTTTTGCGGGCACCGCCCATGTGGCTTACATCCCCAAAGGCGGACGGATTGTGGGCCTGAGCAAAATCACCCGGGTCGTGGACATCTTATCCCGGAGGCTTCAAGTGCAGGAAAGGCTCACCAAACAGATCGCCGACCTCATCGACGAGCACTTGAAACCTCTCGGTGTCATGGTTGTTATCGAGGCCGAGCACATGTGCATGTCGATGAGGGGAACCAACAAACCCAAATCCATAACAGTCACCTCCGCCGTCCGCGGCTCTTTCAGAACTTCGAGCGCCACCCGAGCGGAAGCCATGACCCTGATCAGGGGAGGAACGAGCAGTGGAAAAGAGTTCTAAGAAGACTTTTTACATCACCACACCGATCTATTACGTGAACGACATTCCGCATATCGGACATGCCTACACGACGATCATCACCGACGCCCTCAGCCGCTTCAAGAAGCTGGCGGGTTACGATGTTTTTTTCCTGACCGGAACGGATGAACACGGACAAAAAGTGGAAAAATCAGCCCTGGAGAAAGGCCTGGAGCCGATCGAGCTGGCCGACCGGATGGTCGTCCGGTTCAAGGACCTCTGGAAGTCACTGAACATCGACTATGACTTTTTCATCCGCACCACACAGGACATCCACGAAAAAGGCGTCCAGAAGATCTTTCAGAAACTGAAAGACAAAGGCGATATCTACAAGGGCGTCTACGAAGGATACTACTGCATCTCCGATGAAAACTTTCTCCCCGAAGATGTCCCCCTCGAAAAAGAAGGCCATAAAATCTGCCCGGACTGCGGCAAAGAGTGCGGGCTCGTCTCGGAGGAGTGTTATTTCTTCAGACTCTCCGCCTACCAGGACAAGCTCCTGGATTTTTACAGCCGGCATCCGGAATTCGTGAGGCCCCAGAGCCGGATGAACGAAGTGGTCAGCTTCGTCAAGCAGGGACTGAAAGACCTGAGCATCACCCGGACGACTGTCAAATGGGCCATCCAGGTGCCGGACGATCCCGATCACACCATTTATGTCTGGTTCGACGCCCTCAATAATTATCTGACGGCTATCGGCTATGACTGGGATCGGCAGCTGTATGAGAAATTCTGGCCGGCCGATGTCCACTTCATCGGAAAGGATATCCTCCGCTTCCATGCCATTTTCTGGCCGGCTTTTCTGATGGCCGGCGAATTTCCACTTCCGCAAACGGTTTTTGGTCACGGCTGGTGGCTCAAAGACGATTCGAAAATGTCAAAATCCAAAGGCAATGTCCTCGATCCGCATCTTCTCCTGAATACGTTCGGATCCGATTCCCTCCGCTATTTCCTGCTCAGAGAAATCCCTATCGGCCTGGACGGCAACTTCTCCCATGAAGGCTTCCTCCACAGGGTCAATTCCGATCTGGCCAATGATTTGGGAAACCTCGTCCAGAGAACACTGACCATGATCCACAACTATTTCGAGGGCCGTATCGACGACATGGACGAAGAAGCAGAGGGGGATAAAGTCCTCAGGACCTCCTTCGACAGCATGAAGGAACAGGTCGTGGATCACTATGAGAGGTTCAGTCTGAACAGAGCGCTGGAGGAGATTTGGGCCTACCTGAGCACGGTCAACAGATACCTGGCCGAAAACGAGCCCTGGATTTTGGCCAAAGATCCCGCGAAAAAAAAGAGACTGGGAAGAATCCTCTATCAGGCTTCGGCTTCTCTGAGAGCTATCAGTCTGCTTGTTTTCCCGGTCATGCCCGAGTCGGCTCAAAAAATTTGGGACTGCCTGGGGGAAGACAAGTCCATCGAAGACACTCCATTGTCCCAATTCAAATATGAAGATTTCCGTCTGGGGCAGAAGACTCGCCGGACGGAGCCGCTATTCCCCAGAGTGAAACTGGAGGATTTTCTGAAAGATGAAGAGATCCCCCAGAGACAAACTCAGAAGGAGGCCAAAATGGACCAAATCACGTTTGAAGATTTCAAGAAGATGGATCTGCGTGTCGGAGAAATCCTGAAAGCCGAACGGGTGGAGGGAACGGACAAACTCCTGAAGCTGGAAGTGAATATCGGGTCCGAGACCAGACAGATGGTGGCCGGAGTCGCCGATACCTACTCGCCTGAAGATTTGACAGGAAAAAAACTCGTGGTCATCATCAATCTGAAACCGGCGGTCATCCGGGGCATAGAATCCCAGGCAATGCTGCTGGCGGCCGAAGTGGAAGGCAAGGCCATTATCCCCTTCTTTGTGGAGGATGTCCCGGCAGGCGCCAAAGTCAGGTGAAAAGGAGGCACTTCCTCTCTTCGTCACTTAAAGGCGCGGCCGGACTCCCCTTGCTTTTTGCCCGATGGAGACACTCTACGGCCTCCACGCCCCAACAAGAGGAGACACCCGGAGTTCTGATTATCGTCCTGGGCACGGCTCAGGACGGAGGGCTTCCCCAGATCGGATGCTACTGTCCGAACTGTCAAAGGGCCCGCCAAGACCGGAGTTTTGCCCGCCTCATCTCTTCTCTGGCTATCATCGACTTCAAGGCCGACAAGGCTTTTATCGTCGACACAACTCCCGATCTGAGAATCCAGTATGACCGGCTTCATGAACGGATGGGAAGGGAAAAATCAGGCCGGAGGAATGTCCCGGATGGGATACTTCTCACCCACGCTCACATCGGTCACTATCCGGGATTGATGTTTTACGGCTACGAGTCCCTCTCCGCCTCGTCTCTACCCGTTTACTGCTCCGAAAGGATGGGCCGATTTTTATCCGCTAACGGTCCCTGGAGTCAGTTGGTCGACCTGGATAATATTTCACTTCAACTCCTCAAGCCCGGCCAAAAATACCCTCTCACCTCCGAAGTCTCCATTACACCCTTCCAGGTTCCCCACCGCGACGAATACTCCGACACCATGGGATTCAAGATCTCAGGCAGAAAAAAAACACTTCTCTACATCCCCGACATTCAGGGTTGGGACGCCTGGGACCGGTCGATAGTCAAAGAGATCGAAGAAACCGATATCGCACTCCTCGACGGGACATTCTACGGACCTGAAGAGCTGCCCGGACGCGACACGACCCAGATCGGCCATCCCTTTATCACAACCTCAGTGGAGCTCCTTAAAGACACTGTCCGCCAGAATCAAAAAAAAATCTTTTTTACTCACCTGAATCACAGCAATCTGGCTCTCGATCCCGCAGGGCGGCCGAGACGTTCCATTCAGGAAGTTGGTTTCGATCTGGCTTCCGATGGGATGGAATTTCCTCTTTAAAGAGCTCCTTTTTGAAATCGGCGGAAAGCAGAAGAGGGGATGGCGCCTTCCCTCAGAATTGACAGTCCGCCTGACGAGATATCGACAACCGTCGAGGGCTTCCCTCCCGGGGCCGGCCCCCCATCAACGATCAGATCGATCTTCCCCTCGAATTCTTCGGCAAGACGGGAGGGATCAATGATCTCTTTTTCTTCCGAAAGATTGGCACTCGTGGCTGTCAGCGGAAATCCAGCCCTGCGGATGAGAGCCTGCAGCCAGACAAAATCAGGCCAACGCACGCCTATCGTTTTCGATCCCCCTGAAACGATTCCCGGCAATCTCTCAGAAGCCTTAAAAATTAGAGTCAAGGGACCCGGCCAGAAGTTTTCGGCCAGCGGTTCAAAAGAAAAGGGGATACTTTCGACTAAATCCTGTAACATCGACCGGCCGGAGATGACAACCGGGAGCGCTTTGGTTGTGTCCCTCCCTTTTAAATCGAAGATCTTTTTGACAGCCTTCTCCGAATAGCAGTTGACACCCAAGCCATAAAAAGTGTCTGTCGGGTAGGCGATCACCCCATCATTGTTCAGGAAAGCGACGATAGTATCGATTTTATCTTTTTCGATTCGCTTGGGATCGATGGAAATTATTTCTGTCTTGATCATTCGTTTGTAACCGGAGGCAGGCTTGCCGCGCCTTTCTCATACTAAAAAGGGATGAGACAAATGTCAACGGCTTGACTCAGGAGGACAACTGTCTTATAAACATAGTCTAACATGCGCAGAACAGGACAGTTGACCTTTTTTTGACACACCGGAGGCACAGGCTTCCCAGGGAAGGCAGCTTGAGAATTTGGCATGGTTTTTGCATAGAGAACTTTAGAGGAGAGAAGAAAATGAAGAAATATTTAATGATTTTAGCAGTCCTATTGCTTGTTGTCCCAAGTCTTGTTTTTTCTGACGTTGTCTCTTTTAAAGTGGGCTTTTATTTCCCCAGAGCACAAGGAGATCCTTGGGAAACCGAATTTGAAAACATGAGTTTTAAAAAAGGTGACTTCCAGACAACCAACTTCGCCTTCAGCTATGATTATTTTTTCTCCAACACCATGAGCATCAACTTTGCAGTGTCGGGATACACAAAAAACAAATCAGGCATCTATGAAGATTATGTCGCCGAAGAAATCCACACAGATAACTGGGATTACTTTGCCTTCGATTATGGTCAAGGCGATCCCATAAGCCATGTTTTTTCGGTGTCCATGACCCCCATCCAGCTGTCCCTCAAATTCACTCCGCTTGGAAGGAAAGGGAAATTTATTCCCTTTATCGGTGGGGGAGTAGGTGCCTATATTTGGTCGGTCCGCATTTCAGGATCTCAGATCGACTTTGCAAATCCCGAGTTGTTTTACGACTCCGCTCTCGATGCGGATGTTGAAGGATATCCCGTCTTTGCCGACGATCTGAGGGCTGAAAACAAGATCCGGATCGGTTTCCACGGCATAGCGGGAGTCATGGTCCCCGTCGCCAACAGAATCAGCCTCGAAGGTGAATTGAAGTACAATTACCTGCAGGCGGCCTTCACGCAACTGGATGGTATGTACTATGTCATCGTCGGATACGACTATTTAGACCTCTCCGGCTGGACTTTCTCTGTGGGCTTGAATTACTGGTTCTAGGACTATCCAAAAGCCCGGAGGCAAAAGAATTGGGGACAGGCCCCGATTTTTTCATAAGAAAAGTGACAGTCCCTGTTCTGGACAGTCCCAGTTAAAAATCGGGGCCTGTCCCCAATTCTTTTGCTTTAGGCT
>CBFDBS010000130.1:0-7418 GCA_965603105.1 uncultured bacterium | reverse complement strand
GAAGGCCCCCGGAGCTCCTCTCCTTCCAAATCCACTCCCTTCTCCGTGATCTTGAGAGATTGGAAAGTATAAAGGATTGTTTCGTCGATCTTTTGCTCCAATTCTAAAAATGCGTCCGTAGCGATTTTATGGAATTCATTGAGGGGAGATTTCCCTCCGACATTGACCAGATGGATGCTCTCCCGAACGTCGCCAATCAAGGCCAGGTGCTCGGCCCAGCAGCGGTCGATCTGAAGAAGCGTGATCTTCTTTTCCAGTTTCTCCAGATTGTCTCTCCCCATTGACAAAAGAAGTTTTCGATGGAGCTCAGGATCCCGGCCTTCTAATTGACTCTTGGGAGACTCATCCAGCAGAACTTCCTGCCGTCGGCGGCAGACGATTTCCCTCTGCTTGTCCATAAGAGAGGAATAGTTCCACAGCGTCTTGCGGATTTCATAGTTCTGGCCCTCGATGATCCGTTGACTTCTGGCCACTTCGCGATTGACGATGGGATTGGAGAAGGGCTTTTCACTCTTGAAGCTTCTTATCTTTTTTGGAAAAAGGCTTTTCAAGCCGTAGCGTTCCATCAGGCTGTCTTCGAGACTGACAAAAAACTGGGATGACCCGGGATCGCCCTGCCGGCCCGCCCGTCCCCGGAGCTGAATATCGATCCTCAAGCTCTCATGCCTGTTGGTGCCCAGGACATAAAGTCCGCCAAGGCCTAAAATTTTTTCTTTTTCTTGCTCTTCGTCCCCACCAAGCTTGATGTCTGTCCCCCGGCCTGCCATGTTAGTCGAAATCGTCACCGCTCCCGGTGCTCCGGCCCGGGCGATGATCTGGGCTTCAAGTTCATCGTTTTTGGCATTGAGCACCTGGCAGTCAATTCCGGTTTTTTTCAATTCCGAAGAGAGCTTTTCGGACTCCGCGACACTGGCTGTACCAACCAGAACCGGCCTCTCTATTCGATGACACCGTGTGATCTCTTCGATCAGAGCTTCTGTCTTTGCTTCCTTGTGGGTAAAAACCACATCAGGCAAATCCTGGCGAATACAGGTCCGATTCGGCGGAATAACCACTACTTTCAGATTATAGAAGTTGTGCAGCTCATCAGCGGAAGCCTGGGCCGTCGCCGTCATCCCGCACAAGTTTGGATATTGGCTTAAAAAATGCTGGAGTGTAATCTGCCCCAGGATCCATCCTCCTGAACCCAATCTGAGCTTTTCTTTGGCCTCGACAGCAGCTTGAATCCCATCCGGCCAGTGCCTGTCCTCGACTACCCGTCCGGTGAATTCATCCACGATCTCCACTCTTCCCTTGCGGACAATATAATCGACGTCGCGGTGGATGAGGTGTTCGGCATGGAGGGCCAGGTTGACTTGAGTCAGTAGATCCAGGTTTTCCTCTGCGTGCAGATCGCCGCATCCCAGCATTTCTTCAATGTGGCTGATTCCAGCATCCGTGAGACAGATATTTCTTTTTCCCTCGTCAGTCTCAAAATCTTTTCCCTCTTTGAGAATCTTGGCCGTTTCTGCCAGATGGCCGGGATCGACTTCGGGTTGCCCGATATTGCCGGCAATGACAAGAGGAACCCGGGCTTCATCGATGAGGATGGAATCGGCCTCATCGATAAGAGCGAAATGGAAGGGTCTGTGGACGAGATGTTTTTTCTCGTAGCAGAGATGGTCGCGCAGATAATCGAAGCCCGCTTCCTTGGCCGTAGAATAGGTGACATCGGCGGCATAGGCTTTCTGCCGGCTTTCAATATCCATTCCCTCCTGGATACACTCCACACTCAGTCCTAAAAATGTATAAACAGGTCCCATCCAGGCGGCATCCCGGCGGGCCAGATAATCATTGAATGTGTGGATATGACTTCCTTGACCTGTTAGGGCATTAAGGTAGGCAGGAAAAACTGCGGCCAGAGTTTTTCCTTCACCTGTCGGCAACTCGGCCAGCTTGCCCTGAAACATGGCGATACCGGCTATCACCTGGACATCGAAGGGCCGCAAGCCGATCGCGCGCGCCGCAGCTTCACGGACAAGAGCAAAAGATTCAACCAGAAGATCGTTTAAATCCTCTCCGTCTCTGGCCCTGCTGATAAGTCCCGAAGAGATTTTTTTTAAATCGCCGTCGCCTACCCTGCTGAGCTCGATAGAATTGATTTTGGCAAGAAGCCGTATATAGGGAGAAAGATCATATTCGATTGGACTGCCGGTCAGCCTCAGATATGAATTGGAGATTATGCCGTTCTTTTTATTTCTCATGGTTTCCCTCTTTACAAACAGATTTCTTTTTGTACAACAATCCCGAAGCAAAAGCGGTGGATCTGTCTAAAAAGGAGGGGCTCTGGCTCCCAGAGATTGGGGGAGAGCCGTAGATATGACTGGACAGGAGCGAAAACGAAAAGGCGAAATACAGACCAGATGGGCTGAAAAGACGAAAATCGAAAGCAATAAAAGAGGCGGGAAGACAACGGCCAGCAAAAAAAGTGAGAAGAAGAAAACGAAATTCTGTCCGAACTTGTGGTCCAAGCCAAAATAAAAATGCCCGTTATGCCTGTCCATACTGATTGAAACCTCTATCTTAAATTATCATAAATCATGCCCTGCAGAGTGTCAATAAGGGACTCAGAATTTGGCGACCAGTTCCTTCAAGATGGATTTGAGCTCAACACGTCTTTTATCCGGGATATCCGCCAAGAGTTTTTCCTCACATCTATCGATGTGTGCGCTGATCTTCAATCTCGCCTGGATTCCCTTTTTTGTCAGCCAGACTTTTTTACACCGCCTGTCCGATGAACAATCCACTCTGTCGATAAAACCTTTCTTGAAAAGACGTTCGACGATGCGGCTTCCTCTTGAAACGGACAATTCCATTTTCGAGGAAAGTTCCCGGCAACCTATTTTGTCTTCAGGCAGAAGGCAGACCACTCCTCTGTACTCCGAAGATGTCAATCCCAAATCTTTCCTCACCCGATCAACGGCTCCTGAGCATTTTTCCGCCAAAGAAACAAGGATGGTTATCATTTTGTCATTTTCCATTTTTATTCCTATTGACAACTATTGCTAATAGCAAGTATAATAGAGATCTATTTTTCAGTCAAGGCCAAACAAAGGAGCTAAAGATGCCGATTTATTCCTATCAATGCCAAGATTGCCAAGCGAAGTTTGACCTGCTCGTGGGCGTCACTTCAGAATCTGCTGAATTGAAGTGTGTGAAATGCGGGAGTCAAAAAATTGAGAAGACTTTGACCACATTCAGCGTGCGCGCAGGAAGCAGCGAACAGTCCTGTTCCACCGGAACCTGCACACCAGTCGGCTGCCCCACCTGCAACTAACCTGAATTATTCATAAAATCTGTCGACCCTGTTATGTAAGATTCCGGATTTCCATTTGACCAAGATAAAAGGGGATGACTTTAAAGCAGTGATGTCAGCTACTTGACGACATCGTCCCAAAGCTTCTCTCTGTATTGGTTCCTATCCATCAGCCGGCAGTCGTCCAGAGCGTCGACCGTAGTCGTCTCATAAATCAGCTTGGCCATAAAACCAGGCGCCCGTCTGATCCCCTCACCGATATTAATCAGAACGATATCGCCCTGGTGAAGGAGTCCGTCGGTAAGTGACTTGAAGAATCCGCCGACAGCGATGGCCGCGGCCGGTCCGATCCTGACCGCCGATTCATAGGCAACAAGTCGAGAGATCGGAATTGTGTCGACTTCGGGAAAGGCATTGATTTCTCCTCCGGTTTCACGGACCAGCTTGCCGATTTCCGGGTATGTTTTGGGATAGCCAGTGGCCAGCGTGGGAATGATCGTTTCGGGATTGTTGTAGATGGGGTAGAATTTCTCCCAGCCTTCGGGGAAGTCATTCTTCTTGGCCTCGGCCCAGGCATCGGCCATAGGCGAGCACTTATCCGTCTGAGTCAGAATAAAGCGGGGTGTCCCTTCAAAAAAGCCCATGCCCTCCAGTTCATGGCAGGCCTTGGCAATCCCTATGGGGCCGGTCCCTCCGCTCAACGCCTGAATGTAAACGGTGGGGAAATCCAGCAAAAGCCGCAGCCACTCATAAACCATCGTCTTTTTGGCCTCGATACGCATCGGATCGAAATTCCCTGCAGCCAGAAGAATGCCATGCTTTTGAGAAAATTCCAGAGCCAGCTCTTTGGCAGCATGGTAGTCACCGTTGACTCTGAAGACCTTCTGCCCAAAGCAGCCGATCTCCGCCTCTTGAGCATTGGAGGAATTGTTAGGAATGAAAGCATAAAGGGCTATATCCGCCGCGGAAAGATAGCGGGAGTAGGCCACTCCGATATTGCCGGTGGAGGCTGCCGTGTAAGTCCTGATTCCACTCTCTTTTAAGACACTGGCGATCATGGAACCGGCCAGGTCCTTGAACGTACCTGTGGCGAAATTGTTGTCGTGCCTGTGAGCAAAGACCTTCATATCCAGCCCGTATTTGTTTTTGGCAAAATCCTCTAAAAAACGCCACCTGTCTATGGGAACGAGACCCTCGCCGCAACTGATGATGTTGTCCTTGTCGTTGAGAGGAAGATAATCGAAATACCTCCAAAGGCCTGAATCGGCCGCAGATTTATCATGCAGTAGATCTTCAATTTTGGCCATTTTGTCGGTATAGATCACATCGGCCTGATTATTTCCGCATTGTGGGCATCTCTGTCCGCTGTCGAACCAGAGCTTGAAGGACTCGATTTTGTGTTCACAGCGAAGACATTCAAGATAAAATTTAAGATTATCCAAGTTCATTTTTTTCTCTCCTTCAATTTGAGTTGATTGATCCAGGCCTGCTCCTCTTCATCCACCAAATCAAGATGAAGCCCGCACTCGGTCTTTCCTGAATTCGACCAGCGGCCGCTCCTCTCATTATCTCCGGAAATCGATCGCGTCGTGCAGGAAGTCGGGAAACATCCGATCGATGTGTATCCTTGATCGTACAAGGGATGAAACGGCAATTGCTGGGAAAAGATATACTTCCACATCCTCCGGCTGTCCCAATGGAGAAGAGGATGGATCCTCATGTACCCGGTCTTATCCAGCATGAACATATTGAATTTGGCCCTGTTCGGACTCTGGTCTCTGCGGACAGCCGAGATCCAGGCGGACACATCCAGTTTTTTCTTCAGGTTGTTCAAGGGCTCGACCTTGTTCAATTGACAACAGGTGTCAAGTGCTGCCTTCAATGGATCACCGGTTTCAAGCTCCAGTTTGTACTGGTCATCTTCGGGCTTGACCGTAATGACATTCAATTCCCATTCCTGGATCAACCTGTCCCTGAACTCAAGGGTTTCAGGAAAGTGATATCCGGTATCTATGAAATAGACCGGAAAATCCTTCCTGATTTTTCGCACAAAACTGATCAGAACGATTCCGGACGCCTGGAAGGAAGTGGTCATGGCCACATCAGGATAGAGGTTGGCTATTACCCACTCCAGGACCTTCTCGCACTCGGCGTACCTGAACTGCATGTTCAAATGTGAAAGGTCGAATTTATTCATTTCTCAAGCCCACAGGATACACTTTTAGAGAAAAATTCTCAAGGATGTTGCTGAAAAGGAAGGAGGTATCACATCTTTCCTCAACATCTCAAAATTGGCAAATTGGGGTCAGCAAATTGGGGTCAGGCTTTGAAAACATGGATAACACAATCAATAAATTATATAAAAAAAAGTTATCCAAGTTTTAAAAGCCAGACCCCAACTTAAGGTTGATAAAGATTTTGGAGAGTGGCCTGGATGATTTCAGGAAGGGCGGGATGGATGTGCATCCCTCTGATGATGGGCACGACGGTCCCCACGGACGACATGGCATTGATGACCTCCTGGATCAGGATGGGCGCGTAGGGCCCGATGATGTGGAATCCGAGGATTTTGCCCGTATCCTTTTCAAGAATAATCTTGGCAAAGCTCTCCCGCTCCATCATCGCCTCGCCTTTGGCAACCTGTTTGTACAGTGCCTTTCCAACAAGTATGTCGTAGAGCTTTCCTGCCTCTGCCTCGACCATTCCGACCGAAGCGATAGGCGGGCAGGAAAATACGGCGTGGGGAACCGTGTTATAGTTCAGCTTTTCCTTGTCTCCATGCATGCTGTTGTGCCAGACGGTCTCCGCCTCGCGGTTGGCGGAGTGCCTGAACATTTTTCTGCCGATAACATCCCCCAGTGCCCATATTTTGGGCTGGCTGGTCTCAAAAAAATCATTGACAGAGATGAATCCTTGGTTGTCCAGCTTTATTCCTGTATTCTCAGGATGCAGAAGGTCCGCATTGGAGAGTCGGCCGGCCGCCACCATTAATCTTTCGGCGGAAAATTCAATTTTTTCATCTGACGAAAGATTGTGAGCGACCACTGCAATTCCCTTATTCTCAGATCGAACTTCAATGACTTCAGTCCGGGTAAAAATGGCCATCCGCCGCTCCATCTCCTTTTTAAGGAGCGCGGAAATCTCCGGTTCTTCTTCTTTGACCAGCCTGTCACCTCTCTGTAAAATGGTGACCCGAGTTCCCATTGCCGAGAAAAAATGGCCGTATTCGGCAGCGATGTATCCGCCGCCGACGATGATCAAACTTTCCGGGCTTTCTGTTAGGCTGAGCACACTCTCATTGGTGAGATAATCGATACCGTCTAAGCCCTTTATGGGGGGAATGAAAGGCCTGGCCCCAGAAGCAATATAGATTTTTTCCCCCCTTATGCTCTCCGCTCCGACTTTGAGTTCGTATTCTCCGGAGAAAACGCCGGTATCCTCATAGAAATCCAGCTTCGATACCTTTTCAAGGCCCATCCGGATATGACTCTTGCTCTCATCTACGGTGCTCCGCATTCGATTCATGATGGCGGCAAAATCGATGGATTTGATTTCGGCGGTGATTCCGAGCTTGACCGCCTCTTGAATCTCGACCACACGATCGGCAGGAAAAATGAGAATCTTCGAGGGAATACAGCCCACATTGAGGCATGTCCCCCCCAACGGGCCTTTATCCACCAAGGCCACCTTCAGATTTTGGGCAAGGGCCTCATCGGCAATGATGGCACCGGCTCCGGAACCGATAACAATGATGTCGTAGTCTTTCATCTTCAATTACCCTAGAAAAGATCTGACGCAGTGTTTCTTCTGCGGCTAAAACGCTCGCCTCAAATTGTGAAGGTCTCTGGTTTCGGCTTCCATCCCGAATAATCTGAAGGCAGAAAATCAGATATGTTTGCCCTCCACAATCTCTCAGTGAGGGTAACAAACCCGCCTTTCAAAGTCAATTGAGCCCTCTCCAAGTCCCCTCCTAGGGATGAATCTCCAAATCCGTAGTTGAATTGGATTATTTCATGGGTCCTGAGCCGGCTTCCACCTACAGCCCCCATGGGCATCCCTCCAGCCGTGCCACCCGTTCAATAGATCCATATTACAGATTTGGAGATTCATCTTCTCCGATATT
>CBFDBS010000129.1:0-7432 GCA_965603105.1 uncultured bacterium | reverse complement strand
GGCCATGATTCCCTCCAGAGAAAAAATATATCTCAGAATTGCCTCGGGAAAGCAAAATACAACAATTTATTGAAACACCTTGATCATTCCTATTTCCTAGAAATGGGGATGAGGGATGACGGTGAGGAAGCCCTGTGAGGACGGAGCGGGCATGGATCCTCTCAGGAAGAGAGGAGAGTGAAGTCCGAGCGGGAACTGATTTCCTCGCCGGGGAAATTAGTGTGCTGACGATCCTTCATCCCTTATCCCCATTCAGAAACGCTTCCAGGCAGTCCGTGTCTCAGAGAGCTTTTCCTGCACCCAGGAACGGACGTTATCTCCGTAGTAATAAAATATGGGAATGACGACGAGGATGAAAATGGTCGAGCTGATCAATCCTCCGACCGCCGAAAGGGCCAAAGACGACCAGATTCTCTGCCTCCCGACTTCGAGTTGGATCAAAACCAGAGGCAGCATGCCCAGAACCGTGGTGCTCGAGGTGAGAAAAATGGGCCGGATCCTCTCCCGCGAACCTTTCAGAACGGCTTCCAGAAGGGGAAGCCCTTCTCTCCTTTTCAAATTGATATGATCGACAAGCAGAATGGAGTTGTTGACCACAATCCCGCCAAGCAGGATGACACCGATATAAGCCGAGGAATCGAAGGGGAAATCGGCTAAAACGAAGGCGACAAAAACCCCTATCAGAGCCAGGGGCACAGCCAGAAGGATGAAGAAAGGCTGGATGATGGACTCATAAAGCGAGGCCAGGATCATGAAAATAATAATCAGCGAAAAAATGATGGAAAAGGTGAGCTGCCCTTTTTCCTCTTCGGTCATCCACCTGTCATCTTCCAATTTGGCCGAAAATCCCGGCGGAAGCTGGAGCTGGTCATAAACGGTCTGTTGATACCTATCCGCGGCCTTGTAAGGCCCCCGGAACTCCCACATCACGGTCTGTTGGTACTGCTGGTCTTCCCTGTCGATAGAGCTGGCAACTCGCACCTCTTCTAAATCAGTAAGCTCACCGAGCCTCACGTATTCCCCCCTCTGGGTCTGGATAAGGGTGTCCTGCAAATTTTTCAGATCCATCCAGGCGGATTCGGGGAATTTGATGGCCAGGTCGATTTCCTGTCCGCCGATTTTTGTCCGCATCACCGAAAAAGCCCGGCCCGCAATTAACGAACCGATATGAGAATAGAGATAGGCCGGATTCAAATCATATCTCCCCAATGCTTCCCTGTTGATCTTGAGCACATACTCATACGAATCCAGATTCCACCAGGGATAGCGGCTGGAAGAAATTCTGGATTCCTTAATTCGCGGATTTCTCTTCAGCGTACGATCTAAATTGGCGGTTATCTCTTTCAATTTTTTCAGGTTGTACCCATAAAATTTGATACTGGAGCCCAAAGAAGGTCCGGAGGAAACCCGGGAATAATACCCTTGGGGATCGAATCCGGAAATGGAGATGTTGATTCCGGCAAAATTGGTTGCCAGCTGAATCAATTCTTCCTTAAGGACGTAAGGATGATAGGAGTATTCAATCTCGGGGGGAAATTTGATACGGAGCACCGACCGGTCACTCATAACGGTCGAGTTCATCTCATACTCGTATGTTTTTTCCAGGACTTTTTCTTCAAACTGCAGAGTGACTTCGTCTGTACTTTCGATCGGAGTGCCGGTAGGCATACCGATCCGGACACCGAGTTCCTGTCGATAACCAAAGTCCAGGAAGGGACCGATGGTCACCTCCTTCTTGAACCAGCTGTAGGTTCCAAAAAAGATAAGGCCGACGACAATGACCACTTCAATGGGATGTCGGATGAGAACCCGGAGAACCTTTTCATAAAGGCCGCGGAACTTCTCTTTGCGCTCTCTTATGCCTCTTTTGATCATTTTGGGAGCCATGGCCGGAATCAGGGAAAAGGAGACGAGCAGAGATGCCGCCAGAGCTGAAAGGATGACAATCGCCAGAGGCAGATAATAGATTTTTAAACGCCCCTGGAAATAGGCAAATGAAAAAAAGACACTCATTGTCGTCAGCGTCGCCGCCAAAACCGGGAGAAAGACCTCTTTCGATCCCTGGATAGCGGCTGCCGTAAGTGATAGGCCCTTTTCCCTCAACCGCAGAACATTCTCGAAAACTACGATCGAGTTATCCACAAAAAGGCCGAATCCCAGAGCCAACCCTCCCAGAGTCAGGATGTTGATGGAGACTTTGAACAGATAAATCAGATTGAAGGTGATCAGGACCGAAAAAAAGATGGATGACAGAACCAAAAGGGAGGGTTTGAAGCTCCGCAGAACCAAAAAAACAAGGACGAAGATGACAGAGATAATGATCCCGACAAGAAGGTAGATCTCATTCAGATTTTTTTGTATCTCCTCGCTCTCATCATCCACGACACGGAAAATGAGGTCAGAGGGCAATTCCAGCTTGACAGCTTCCAGTTTTTCCTTAGTGGCCCGGGCGACCCTGAGAGTGCTCGTTCCTTTTTCTTTGACGATAGTCAAGCGTATGGTCGGCTGTCCGTTGATGCGATTGATGTAGTTAATATCCTTAAAAGAGGGAACGATATCTGAAACATCTTTCAATTTAACGGCATTTGTCCCTGAATAGGCGACCACCGTTTCTCCCAGCTCTTTGGTTCCTACGACAGGATCGCTGACCTTGAAGATGAACTCTTGGCTTCCTTTGGTGATCGTCCCCGCCGGATAAGTCACCATTCTTTGATAAAGGGCGTTGCTTATCGTGTACGGATGGACCTCTAAGGCTTTGAGTTTTTGATCATCCAGCAGGATCTGTATTTCCGGATCGGACCCTCCGGTCACATCGACTCCTGCAATACCTTTTATCGATCCTATACCGATCTCGATTTTGTCTTTGACCAGCTCGCGAAGCTTGTTCAGGGAATAGTTTCCAGAGATCGTGAACTGAAGGAAAGGATTGACCTGGAACTCATCAGGCACATAATGAGTGATTCTCGGCCTGACATTATAGGGAAGATTCTCCTCGATCTCCGCGATTTTTTCTCTCAGAGCTAAACGTGCAAATTCCATATTGGTCTTCTCGTCGAACTCCAAGGTGATCCGGGAGTCGCCGATGCTGGAAGAGGAAGTGATTTTCCGAATGCCCTTGACGGTGGCGACCTTTTCTTCCAGAAGGGCGGTTATTTCCGTCTGCACGATCTCTGGGGCGACCCCAGACCATGAGGTGACGATGTCGAGTTGAGGAAATTCCTGCTGCTGGGCCATCTCGATGGGGATGTTGAAGAACGAGTAGACGCCCAGAACCATCAAAACAAGAAAAACCATGGCCGTGGCAATCGGTCTTTCTACAAACAGTTTCATGGTTTTCTTTTTCCAGCCAGCTCATAGGCCATTGGAATGAGGATGAGGGTCAGGAAAGTGGCTAAAAGCAGACCTCCGATGACACTGATAGCCATCGGCTGCTGAAGTTCCGCTCCCTTCCCCAATCCTAAGGACATGGGAAAAAGCCCCAAAGCGGTGGTGACCGTCGTCATGAGAATGGGGCGCAGTCGCACCCGGCTGGCTTCCAGAATCGCTTCCCTGAGGGCCATCCCTTTTTTTCTCAACTGGTTGGTGTAATCGATTTTAACGATGGCATCATTGACGACAATTCCTCCCAGCACCACCATGCCGATAATGGAGATGACATTCAATGTTTGGCCGGTGATGAACAAAGCCCATATGGCTCCCGTCAATCCCATAGGCAAAGTAAAAAGAATGAGAAAGGGATGAAGCAGCGATTCGAACTGGGCGGCCATAATCATGTAGACAAGGAGAACGGCCAAAGCGAAGGCGAACATCAAACTCCTGAAGGACTTGGTCATCTCTTCCCGTTCACCGGAAAAAACCACTCTGTAATTGGGGGGAAGCGGCAGCTCATCGATTTTTTCTTGAATCTTGGATCCAACTTGGCTGATCTTGACACCGGAGAGATTGGCTGTCACAACAACTTCCCTCTGCTGGTCCTCCCTCCTGATTTCACTCGGGCCCTTGGCAATTTCATAAGTCACAAGCTCTCTCAAGGGAATGAGAGCTCCCTGGTGCGGAATCTGTTCATCGAGCAGTGACTGGATGTTCTCCCTCGACTGCGCTTCAAGGCGGACGAGAACGTCATACTTCTTCTCCAGTTCCTTGAAATCCGTTGCCTTGGCTCCCCTGACGGCATTGACCAAGAAGGTCCCGATATCCGAAGGAGAGATATTGAATTTTTCCAAAGCGTCTTTTTTGATTTTGATCAAAAATTCGGGTTTCCCCTCTCCAATGTTGGTGTTGATATCGGCAATCCCCGGAACGTCCCTCAATCCGGTGACCAACAAATCAGCCAGTTCTTCGAGGCGCTGGAGGTCATCCCCCTTGATTTTAAGCCCCACCTCGGCCGTGGCGAAGGCCAGAAATTCGGAGAGGGTAGACTGCTCTTTGACGAAAGAATAATTCATCCCGGGATACCTGTCCAACAGTGCCCGGAGCTCATCCATGAGGCCATCCACAGCTTTCACGTCTTTGGCTTCGACATAAAGCTTGACGGAATTCAGAGAAATATCGGGATTGAGGCTTTCCATGCCGCTGACAATCCCGATCTGAGAAAAGGAAGCCCTGACAGCGTCGCTGGAATTCAGCCATGCCTCTACTTCTGCGACGATTTCCGCCGTCTGCTCCAGAGAATACTCAACCGGAGTTTTCAGGTTGATCTCGAAGGAGACGGCTTCCGGTTTGGGCATCAGTTCACTCGGGATCTGAGAAGCGACAAAAAGGGTTAGAGCGAGAAAAAGCAGAGAGCCGAAAATCACTTTTCCTTTGTTCTCCAAGGACCAAATCAGCGCTTTGTGGTATGTGGAAGAAAATTTTTCATAGACAGCGTTAAACGCGTTAAAAACGATGCGAACGACGGGTTTGAAAGGCAGAGACAGGTAATGCAGGACGAGGAGAAGCAACTGGATCACAAAGCTGATCAGAAAATTGATGGCTATAGAGATGCCTTTAAAAATCAAACCGAAGAGCTTTCTCAGTCCCCGGTAAGGAGTGGAAATGGTTCGCCATACGGATTTCTTTATCTGCCGGTCACCACTTTTCACATCCTCCGCTTTCTGGCCGGCAGTTCTTTTAACTCCGCTGATATCCAGTTTTCTGGAGGCCAGCATGGGCAGAAGGCTCAGCGAAACGATCAGCGAAGACAAAAGAGCAAAAGTGACTGTCAAAGCCTGATCTTTGAACAGCTGTCCAGCCACTCCGTGTACGTAGATAACCGGGAGAAAAACAGAAATTGTAGTCAGAGTCGAGGCCGTAACCGCCATTCCGACTTCTTGGGTGCCAACCACAGCCGCATCGACGAGATTCTTCCCCTGGCTTCTATGCCTGAAAATGCTCTCTGAGACGACGATCGAGTTGTCCACCAGCATTCCCACGCCCAGGGCCAATCCTCCCAAAGACATGATGTTCAGCGTGACGTTCGGGAAAAAGAAAAAGAGGATGACAAAGGTGGCGATAATGGAGATGGGGATCACGACGGCGATGATGACCGGAGTTTTGAAATCCTGAAGAAAGATGAAGAGCACAAAAAAGGCCAGTATTCCTCCATAGAAAATGGATTTGAGCACCGAGGAGATGGCATTTTCGATGTACTTTGCCTGTTCAGAAACGATCAGGATGTCGATTTCAGGGTATTCGCCTTTGACCTGATCGAGGACATCCCGGACCAACTGCGTCACTTTGACCGTATTTCCTCCGGACGTCTTTCTGACCAAAATTCCAATGCTTTCCACTCCATCGAGCCGGGTGATCCCCTCCCTTTCTTTGATCGTATCCTTGATCTGGGCCACATCCTTCAGACGGATGACTCCCCTCTCCTGGGTGGTTCTGAGGCTGATTTCTCCAATTTCACTGACTTTCTCGTACTCACCCACAATCCTCAAGGCGTACTTGAACCGTCCCTTTTTGATCGTCCCTCCCTGCAGGTTTCGATTGAAGGCATCGATCCTCTGGGAAATCTGTTGGATGGTCAGTCCATAGAGGGCCAGCAGTTGAGGATTGACATCGATCTGAATCTCCCGTTCGACTCCACCGGCAATCTCAGCTGATCCAATCCCATCGATCTGCTCCAGCCGCGGCTTGATGAGCTCCTCGGCAAGTTCTTTCATCTCCAGGAGGGAGCCCTCGCCCGAGACGGAGAGGACGATGATCGGTTTGCTCTGCGGATCTAGAGGGATAATATTCGGATCCTCCACATCCTCAGGCAATCGGACGCTGTCCAGTTTTTCCCGGGTGTGGAGCATAGCAAAATCCATGTCGCTTCCCCAGGCAAACTCGAGCATCATGTAAGAAAAGCCTTCTTTGGAAATGGATTCTACACGACGCAAGCCCGGGATCCGGGACACACCCGATTCCAGCTGGCGGGTGATCAGAGTCTCAATCTCTTCGGGAGCCACTCCCGGGTACTGAGTAACAACGGACAAGCGCGGATAGCTGATGTTGGGTAAGAGGTCGACACTCAGTTCCCTCAAAGAGAATAAGCCAAAGAAAACGACGGCCAAAAAAATCATAAACGTTGTGACGGGTCTTTTGACTGTGATTTGTGTTATTTTCATTGTTTTTTTGTAGAAAGTTTAGATTGCTTCAATTTGCCTGACCTAATCAGGTTTATTCTATTCTACTTTAAAGGACTGAAAAAAGTTTCGAAAAATATCATTTTTGATACAAATCATGACTTCGCATTCCGGAGTCGCGAAAGCGGGATGAATCGGTACTGGAGGTGAAGTCATCTCAGATCTCTTCTTCCGACATGATTTCCCCAGCTTATTCATCCCTCTTCTTTCTTTAAAGACTTCCATAATCTTTGTCAATAGATAAAAAATTATCATTTATGGCTGTAGGTCAGCAGAGTCACCAGGGCCGGTTCGGGTTCCTCCACATAGACCAAGTTTTTTTTCTTGTTAAAAAGACGGCTTTGATAAATCCGCACCGCCATAATGACTACAAAACCGGCACCAAAGAAAATGAAGAAGTAAAGGGGTTTTGGCA
Organism: uncultured bacterium; assembly: GCA_965603105.1. Taxonomy (GTDB): domain Bacteria; phylum Acidobacteriota; class Aminicenantia; order Aminicenantales; family Aminicenantaceae; genus CBFDBS01. Next base: position 409 of record CBFDBS010000129.1, on the reverse strand, counting down.
GCAGAAGCCACTCCAACTCTACGGACAGCAACACATAGGCAAGAAATGAGACAATATAGACCGGCCATAGGATGTGGGCCTTGGCTTGACCGGGCAGATAGGCACAGGCAAAGGGAATCTTATTATGATTCAAGAATAATATTTCCATCAACAGCACAGACATAACAAAACCGAATATCCCCTGAAGAAATCCGATTGCCCATCCCCATAAAAGGGTGGAGAAGGCCATCACCAGGACAGCCAGGGGGAGCAACAGAAAAAAAATGATTCCCTTTCGAAGTCCGGCCGCATAGAAACGAAGGTTTTTGTTCTCCGTTATCCGGAAAATCCAATTGGCATCGAGTCGAAAGGGGATATTCGCGACACTCCTTATGCCTTTCAGAAGAAAAAAAGTCAATATCAAAGGAAT
>CBFDBS010000128.1:0-7519 GCA_965603105.1 uncultured bacterium | reverse complement strand
GTCTGGACGGAATACATCCCGGACTACGAAGAAAGCCAAAAACACTGGGCCCTTTTTTATTCAGCCGATGAGATTCGCGGAAAATCGGTCCTGGATGCAGGCTGCGGAACGGGAATATTCAGCACAATCTTCGCCAGAAACGAAGCCTCTCGAGTCACGGGTATCGACATCAGTGAAGGGAGTCTCGGAACAGCCCGCAACCTTCAGAATCAGTTCGGTCTCCAGAATGTCACCTTCCACAAGGAAGACATGCTGCAGCTTCCTTTTCCCGACGGAAGCTTCGACATTGTTTGGGCATGGGGAACAGTACACCACACGACCGACCCTCTCAAGGCCGTCGAAGAACTGATCCGTGTTCTGAAAAATGAGGGATCGCTCCTCCTGGCAGTCTACACGAGAACGCGGTTGACCTTTCTTCATGAGATGATCCGGAAAACGCTGATCAGAACGCCAAAAAAAACTTGGACGGCCTTGTCGAAAATTTTGGCTTTTTTTCTGGCGCCCGTCGTTTTCCTTTTCAAAAAAAGAGAAAAAGCCCGCAAGGGAGAAAAACTGGAAGAACTCATCCTCGACTGGTATTTCGTCCCCATCAGGTTTCATTACAAACCCGAGGAAATCAAATCCTTCCTGGAAGAGAGGGGATTTGTCATCGAAAAATTCCTCCCTGCTTCGGGACGGTTCGACAGCACATCCAATTTTATCTACAAGGCGCGTAAAGCTCGCGGCATCAGCCCATGAAAAAAGATATCAAAACACGATTGGGCTTCTTCATTATCTCTCTTGTCTTCTTCTCCGGCTTCTGCAGCCTGACCTACCAAGTCATCTGGGAGAGGACTCTCAAATACAGTTTCGGCGGAGATGTTGTCTCAGCCTCGATCATCGTCTCCGTTTTCCTCCTCGGGCTCGGGATCGGCGGCTATCTCTTCAGAAAAGTGAAAAGAAAAGCCCTGATCACTCTGGCCTTCATCGAGCTCTTCATCGGCTTGTTCGGCATGTGGAGCTATGAGATCATCCTCCAAATCAACACGACTCTGACGGCCCTCAATCTCAAACTCGGGGCAGGAAGTTTGGGAGAGACCGTTTCCGTTTTTTTCGGCACATTCATTTTCCTGCTTCTGCCGACAATCCTGATGGGAGGAACCCTGCCTCTCATGCTGGAAAGCTTTGTCCCGAAAACCGAGAAAAACACCAAGTTCATCGGATACATCTACGGCATCAATGTCCTGGGGGCGGTTGCAGGCACATTGGTGCCTCTTCTCATTTTCGGGACCATGGGCCTACCCAAAACCCTCAAACTGACCTCCCTATTCAGCATCCTTATAGGGATATGTCTGTTTGGGTTGGCGGCCGGACGGAAAACATCTCCTGAACCCGACACTGCTCCGGCTGTTTCCGGCAAAACCTCTTTCGACAGACAGAACGCCTTCTACATTGCCTTCGCCTTCATCACAGGATTTATCGCTCTGGCTTTGGAAATTCTTTTTATAAGATTTATCGGCATCATGCACGGGTCCTCCTCCTATTCATTCCCAACAATCATGTCCGCCTATCTGTTTTCCATGAGCCTAGGCAGCATGTTCTGGGCTTTTCTTCGTGACAGGCTGAAACGATCAAAAACCATCCCCTATTATCTTCTGTCGGCCGTGGGAATTCTGGTGCCGCTGTGCATCTTGGTCTTCCAGGGTATCATCAGTACCACGCTCTCCCGGAAGTTCGATTTCACCCAAACATTCACTATTTTCTCCGAGGCTCTGGCCAAAGGGAATTTTGCCCAAGCTTTTGGAACGCTGTTGACTTTCGGCCTGCCCTTCTTCCTGCTCATCCTGCCGGTCGTTTTTTTATCGAGTGGAATTTTCCCGACTCTTATCAAAAACCTCAGTGAAAACAACATCTCTCTCGGAAAATCCACAGGCATTATTTATTTTTCCAATTCAGCCGGCAGCACCTGCGGTTCTCTTTTTACGGGCTTCATAGCCGTGCCGATTTTGGGCTGGCACACCTCTCTGGTCCTCATCGCCCTCCTTTCGATGGCCATGGGGGCACTCGGCATCCTCCTTTTCCGCGCACACCGGGACGGGCGGGAAAAAAGAGGAATACTCACCCGGTTGAAGGCCAATTGGGCTCTTGTCCTCTTAATCCATATTCCCATTGTCCTTTTTGCACTCTCCGACAAAAACATCAAGTTCAATCTGGCCACAGGAGAGTATTCACCGGAAACGTCCATCGTCGCTTACGAAGAGGGCGTCACGGGAGTTGCGGCGGTGACTGAGGAGATAGTGACCAACGGCAAAATCCTTCATGTCTATTCCAACGGACAGTACATGTCCGCTCTGCCCAACCATCCCCGACATGCTTATCTGGCTTTCCTCCCCCGTCTGCAAAAAAGGTTCAAATCCGTCCTGCTGCTGGGGTTGGGGGGCGGGCGGAGTCTGGCCGACCTGCTCTCGGATGACCGAGTTGAGACCGTCGTCGCCGTCGACTGGTCGAGGGAGGTGGTCAAAATCGTCCGTTCAGACACTATCGCTCCCTTCAACCACGATCCCCTGAGCGATAGACGGGTAAATATGGAAATGTCCGATGCCAGAAAAATTGTCAAGGCCTACGCCTTAAAATCAGTCAGATTTGATGCGATCATCGACAACCTCTGCTTCCCGCACTGGCCGGGCGCCGGAGGAGTCAAATCCATTCAATTCTTCGAGGACATCCAAAAGATATTGAAGGAAGACGGCTACTATTATCATATCAACAATTTCCACCAAGAAAAAAATATCATCTTGCACACGCTCTCAGAAGTCTTCGAAGAGGTAAACATCCACAACGGAATGATGGTCATTTGCGGATCTCTTCCTTATTCTCCTTCAGAAACTCAAGTGAATAAAATCCTCACCGACAGAAGCGTCCTGGCCAGAGCTCCCAATCTTCTTGTCCCGGACTTCCTCGAACCGGACAGAATTTTTTCGTTTTTCCAGCAGAGCATCGAACAGGTGGATAAAGAAAGTCTGTCCCACCTGCCGCTCCTGACCGACGAAATTCCCGCTACGGAATACTTCATCACCTTCCCAATTTTATGGGATACCATGAAATCCGGCCTGACAATGAAGAAAGAGAAATAGATCTTTTGGCTCTCTTCAACCTCCACAATAAAGAAGAGCGAATTGAAAAGACTGTCGGCTCTACTCCTGAAGAAGCGACAAATTCACCCCCCCATTTCATCTTTCGAGATGATATTATACCCCTTGACGTCTGATATTATAGTCTTTGCAAAGAGAAAAAAGACTCGGGCGGGCAGCAGGCTCTCCCCAAAAGAGGGACGGATACAATCGGCGACATGAAGAGCTCAACTTAAAAAGGGAAATGACGACTAAAGGAATGCTCCATGAATCCGTAGAGGACTATCAAAATGAGAATGTATAAGTCACTACTGGTCTATTTGATTCTGCTTACGATTCCGCTATTGACCTTCGGGGACAGGATCAACCTTTCTCAAACGAACGGAGAATCCTTCTGGCCAGCCTTCGCCGTCAATCCGGATGGCGTGCTGATGGCTGTCTTCACCGAAAACGTGGAAGGATCCAACGACATCTATATGACCCTCTCCTATGACGGGGGCAACTCCTGGACAACTCCACAGCGCACCTATTCGAGGACTCAGCTCATCAAAGCCGTCGCTCTGGACTCCGACCAGTACGGCAACTTCCACATGTGCTATTCGGACGGCTGGGGAAGCGGGGGCCGTGAGATCTACTACCGGCATTATGTCAACGGCGACTGGCAGGGTGCCGAGCAAATCAGCTATTCGAACGACAACTCCAATTGGTGCCGCATCAGTGCCGACGGAGATGAAGTTCATGTCATTTGGTACCAGGAAATTGGTTGGCCGGCCAAGCCCTATATCGCACTCAAGAGTAAATCCATCGGCGGAGCCTGGCCCGGCAGCACAGTCGATGTCTCCCGCAATCCTGACAACGGAGGTATCTCACCGGATGTGAAAGCCAAAAACGGAAATATCTACGGTATCTTCCGGGTTCAAGAATATTCGGGTGACACCCTGCTCGGTAAACATATAGGGATCAGCGAGAGGCTCAACGGAACCTGGCACGGCCCAACCAACATCGGCTACTTCAACTGGCCCGATGTCGATGTGGATGATTTCAACAACGTCCACTGCCTTATGCCCAATGGCGCGATGGTCGAATACCGGGCTAAAATCGGCGGAGTCTGGCAGGAGACGGAGTGGCTTAACGACTGGGGCGGCATCGCCTGCTTCTTCGACATCAAGTACGGGTCCAACGCCCTCATCGCCGCCTACATGCTGAGCAATGGAAGCGGAGACCGCTATTCGATCTATTACTCGCAAAAGACCTATAACGGTATTTGGGGAGCATGGGGCGAACCGATCGAGCTGGATCCCGGCGTTTACGCTGAATTGCCCAAATTGGCCATCGACAAAAACGGAAGGGTGCACGTCATCTGGGTGGATGTGGGGTACGGCGGGGAAATGGATATTTATTACACAAATCTCTCTATGCCCAGCCAGGACAAACCCTCCATTCAGGTCGATAAGGCCTCTCTGACTTTTCTTCACTCCAACAATGCCCCGTCGACTTTACCTCAAGTCCTGCGCATCAGAAACTCCAGCAGCGGAACCCTCAATTACCAGGTCGCCAAGAATACAGACTGGCTGAGCGTAACGCCAACATCGGGAGGCTCGACTGGGGAGTGGGACAGCATCTCGGTCTCGATCAATTACACAGGAGTGCTGACAGCCACTCAAACCGGAACCATCACTGTGACCTCACCGGATGCTTCCAACAGTCCCCAAACGGTCACCGTTTTCTTGAAAAAATTGGGGCCGACCATTGAGTTGAACAAGACATCCCTGTCCATCACATCCATCTTCAGAGAAGACAATCCCGAACCTATGGAATTCAGCCTTAAAAATTCCGGATCGGACATCCTCAACTACCAGATTTCTTCCAACAGAAACTGGTTATCGGTATCGCCTGCTCAAGGAAGCTCCAGCGGGGAATGGGACATCTTCAGCGTCTACGTGGACACTTCGGGTCTCGGAATGGGGACCTATGAGGGAACGCTCACCGTCCAGTCGTCCAATGCCACAAACAGCCCCAGGATACTCCCCGTCCACTTGTGGGTGAAAAAACCTGATCTGCCCTATGCCCCCATAAATGTCCAAGGACAAAAGATCGACAACGAGGGGTTGTTCATAAAAGTTTACATCAACAGAATCACCTGGGAAAAGAATCTGAAAAACCTCGACATCTACGACATCACCAAGTTCAAAATCTACAGGAAGATATCGACTCAGGCGGATGGAAGCTATGTTTTACTCGGAGAGGTGCCCGCTTCCAATATCCTCGAGTATGTCGAAGAATTTTCTGAACGGGAAATCCGTGACAAATATGTCTATGCCGTCACCAGCATGAGTATCGAAGGGAGAGAGAGTTTGAAGGAGGCCGCCGCCAGTTCAGCCTATTCCCCAGAAACGACTCTGTCTTTGAACTCAGCTCCGAAAAAAACCATTAAAAAATGAGAGACGAAGCGCTCAGTTGACAATAACCGTCGCCGCCTTCCCTTCTATAAGCAGAGCATCTAGGACCCGGACTTCCAGCACGTAGGTTCTGGTCTTGTCTGCATGCCTCAGCCAGTAGGTGGTGGTTTCCGCGTCGACTTCATCCAGGAGGGTCTTTGTGCTGCCGTCGACTTCATATATTCTGTATTTGAAGATGTTCTCGTTGGCAGGATTGTGTTCCCAGTTCAAGACGATCAGGCTTTCCCAGTAAAAGAGGGCCTTGTTGATTTTTCTCTCCCCGGTCAGGTTGAGGGGGGCTTGAACCGAAGGGTAGAGGGCTTGAAAGGTCTGGCCCGATGAGAGGTTTGTAAATGTTTTTACCGTTCCGTCGGCAAAGGTGACTTTCAAATCGTAGGGAGGGGAAGGAGCCCCGAAATGGGCAGCCGGCATGTCCTGGCCCAGATATCCGTATTCCCCTTGAATCTCCCGATGACCTCTGAGGTAAGCAGGTTCGTTGGCATGCCCTGCCGCATAGAGGTCCAGTTTCGTTCCTATCCCGCCTACTCCCCCGGTGTGATCCCAGACTTCCACCTTGAGCCAGTTGGCGTCATTCAAATCGTTCCGCAAGAGGACGTTATAGTTATCGGCGTCGGAAATATAAATATCCAAATCCCCGTCGTTGTCAAAGTCTCCCAAGGCACTTCCTCTGGGATCGAGTGTGCTTAAAGAAGGCTGGAGTCCGGAATTTCCCGGCAGGAGCTGGGTGAAGAGACCAGTCCCATCGTTCTCATAAACGTTTCCTCCTGAGACATAGAGGTCGAGGTCGCCGTCGTGATCGAAATCGCCGAAGCAGGCATGAAAGCCGGCCGGCTGATCGGTGATCGTCATTGTCTGCGACCAGTTGAACTGGCCTCCGCTCTGTTTGTAGATATCCATCCTGCTGGCCCCGATAACAGCCAGGTCCAGGCGGCCATCGTTATCGATATCGCCGAATGTCATCCCGTTGTCCCGGACACCTCCATTTTGAGGAAGCCCCAGACTCGCCCCCGCATTCTGGAAATTGCCCGTACCGTCATTGAAATAGATGGTGGATGGGGCCAGCCAGCGGGCTTCAGCCAGATCGATGTCCCCGTCACCATCGATATCGACAGCGGACACTCCCTGGGTGAAACAGCTCCAGGCGATCCCCCGGCTGGCGGCCGTGAAGGATCCATCGCCGTTGTTTATCAAGAAGCTGTTATTGTAGACGGGAGGAAAAAGCTTGCTGGGATCGGTGTTGTTGACCGGATTGGAAAAATAAAAATCGATATCCCCGTCACCGTCAAAATCTGCCGCGGCCACTCCTCTGGCTTCCGTATCTGAAGTCTGGACCGGCGAAATGACTCCGGTGACATCAGCGAAAAATCCCGCCCCGTCATTTCTGTAGAGATGGTTGTGGGCGGTCGAATGATCAAAAGTTGTGGTCGAAAAAAGGTCGAAATCCAAATCGTTGTCGTAGTCTGCAAATACGGCCCCGTGGGTACCGAGTCCGTAGGCGTCCCTGACTCCCCGGCTGGTTGCCTCATCCGAAAAATTGGTGCCGTAATTGATCAGGAGATTGTTGGGCACATCATAGATTCCCCAACCCGCGGCATTCTTGACATAGATATCCAGCAGTCCGTCTCCGTTGACATCAACCCAGCAGACTCCGTGCCCCCCGAAATAACTAGCACCCCGGGCGGTTAGGGCCTGGGTGACATCGGTAAAATGGATCGCCCCGCCTGCAAAAGAGGACAGGCCGGTCATCAACAGCAGGATCGAAATACATTTTTTATTTTTGAAAAACGACATGAAATGCTCCTCCGAATCATTCATTTGTCAACGGCGATAATTTGACAACAAAAAGTCATTTTGTCAACCTTTTCCCGTCTTCCTTACAATGCTTCCCTCTTCAACCCACCCACTCCACCCGTGTTTAGGCTCTATGACAAAAAGTGTGATAAATGACCA
>CBFDBS010000127.1:0-7525 GCA_965603105.1 uncultured bacterium | reverse complement strand
AAGGAAGTTGAGCCTAAAAACACAAGAATCCGGATCATGTGTCAGGGCCGGTGTTCGCTACCGAACAGTGGGTGTTCTATCGGCGGACACTTTTTTGCCGTCTGAAAGGAGTTCAACTTCCACACAGACAGGATAGTGGTCGGAGGCAAAACGGCCGTCCCACCGGTCGGCGATGATGCCGTGGTTAGAGACCGGTCCTGTATGGCGAACAAAAATAAAATCGATGATCCGGCCGGCTTGCTTGTCGTCCCTGAAACCGTTGAATGTCTGCGTTCCGCCGTAATGGCCGTTTTGCGAGATCGAATGAGTGTCTTCAAGCCCAGCAGTGCCATCCAGTCCTGAGGTCAGGAAAAGATAAGGTTTTTCTTCGTCAAGGCAGTTGAAATCACCGGTGACGATAACCGGACCGTTTCCTGCGATCGACTCGATTCTTTTCAAAAGGAGTTGAGCGCTTTTTTCCCGTGCAATCACGCCGATATGGTCGAAATGGGTGTTGAAAAAGAAAAAATCCCGGTTTGTCTGTGGATCTGAAAAATTTCCCCAGGTGACAATCCGGGTGCAGGCGGCGTCCCAGCCCATGCTGCCGGCCTTTTCCGGTGTTTCCGACAGCCAGAAGTGGCCGCTTTCGAGAAGCTGCAGCCTGTCCTTGAGATAAAAGACAGGTGCATACTCCCCTTTTTTGATTCCATCGTCCCGGCCGACTCCGATCCAGGCATACTTTGGAAGCAGCCCGGCCAGATCCTGCAGCTGGTGAATCAGAACTTCCTGAAGCCCCACGATGTCCACATCGTGAAAAGAAATGGTTTTGGCAGCCATTTCTTTACGGTTGGACCAGGCATTGGTTCCGTCACGGGGATTGTCGTAGCGGATATTGAAGCTCATGATCTTCAACGGGCGGCTGTCTCCGGTTCCGGTCCAGGCAGTGGATATCAAAAGCAAGAAAAAAATGACGAACACTTTATTGGATCCGATTTTTATCTTCATGTGTCTATCCTTTTCCTTGCTTTGAATAGGGCTTTATTTTATATATTAACAGAGTCGATGTCGATAGGGCTGATACGACCTTCAAAAGCGGAAATGAGATGAAAGATCTGTTCTCCAAATGCGGCTACAAATGCAGCAGCTGCCCGTCCTATAAAGAGAATATCAAAACAGCGGAGGACCGGAGGCGCTGCAGCGACGGATGGCAGAAATACCACGGTTTCCGAATCACGGCCCCGAAGATTCGGGCCTGCGACGGATGCCAGACGTCTGATGACAAAAATCCCCTCCTCTACATCTCCTGCCGGGTCAGGAAATGCGCTCAAAGGAATGGGGTCCGGACGTGTGCCTACTGCTCAATTTATCCCTGTGAAGATGTCAGCCAGATCGGAAATGTTGCAGATCTTCTCGAGAGGACCGCAGCCCGGTTGAAGGCTCCGATCCCCGAGAAAGATTACTCCGTCTTCATCGAGCCCTATGAAGGGATCAAACATTTGGATCGGATACGCGCTTCTCTTCATCCTCAAGACATCGAGGAAATGAAGCCTGTTTCCCTCAAAACAAAGACCTTTGATTTTCCAGAAGACCTCCCTTTTTCCCGGGAAAAGACGGCGGCTTATCAAGCTCTCCATCACCTTCTCCTGGCTCTGAATACCATCGAAGGTGTTTCTTTCGCCCGCAAAGAGGCCTTGAATCTGAGAAGAAAGCATCTCCTCAATATCCTCTGGGGATTCGGTCTTCGCGGCCGATTCGACCGGGAAGAAGACCATCTTGAAATGAACAGTGAAGCCTATCGGGAGCAAAAGCTGCTGTCCTATCCCTTCAAAAAAGTGGAAAGCCTTCTTTCCTCCTTCCAAGAGTTCGGAGTCCGCTGTCAGTTCATTCCTCTGGAAGAGGGAGGGTGGTTGACACCGACCGGCGCCCTTAAGAGCGGCCCTTGGCTGGTGAGGATGTCTTTTGATAAGAGGATTGGAGAGGCGGACACACTAGTGGCATTGAAGGAATATTCGTCATTGCTCGAAGAGAAATACGGAGGGGAAGCTTTCAAACACTTTGCGCAGGCAGATATGCGCTGGTTGATGACAACTCACAATTGATTCAGGAGGAAACATGAATCCAAAAAAAGAACTGGCCCGCCGGGAATTTCTAAAAAAGTCCGCATTGGGGGTAGCCGGTGCGGGTTTACTTGCTGCCGGGAACTGCAAAGAATCCGAAGAACGCTCAGTCGAAGGGATTGATAATTCTCAACCTATGGTTAAAAATTTCCGGCGTCTCGGCCGGACGGGCTTCAAAGTCTCCGATATCGGCGGCGGCTATATCCGGGATGAGGGATTGATGAGCGCCATGCTGGATACGGGGATCAATTATATCGATACGGCGGAACAGTATCCCGGGCATCACAAGACGGTAGGATTGGCCATCAAAGGCCGCAGCCGCAAGTCGCTCTTTATCACCTCCAAAATGGAAGTCTTGGAGGACAAATCAAAAGAAGGATTCAAAACAAGAGTGCACAATGCCCTGGAGGAGATTGGAACCGAATACATCGACTGCATGATGATGCATATGCCCGAAAAAGCCGAAATCCTCAAGACCGAAGGCTTTCATGCGGCTATGGGGGAACTCAAGACCGAGGGGAAAATCCGCTTTGTGGGTATCTCCCATCACGGCTCTTTCTGGTACAGAGATCCGGAAGAGACGATGGAGAAAGTCCTCCTGACTGCCGCCGAGGACGGCCGTTTCGATGTCTTTCTGATGGCCTATAACTTCCTCCAGATGGACCGGTCCGAGAGTGTGCTCGAGGTCTGTGCGGAAAAAAAGATCGGCACGGCACTGATGAAAACGACTCCGGTGGCCAAGTATTATGTCTTGAAAGAGCGAGTCGATGAGCTGGAAGAGCAGGGGAAGGATATCAGCCCCTTCTACAGGGATGGATTGGCCCGCTTCAAGGAAAAGGCTGAGAGGGCCGAGATGTTCGCCAAAAAGTACGATCTCCAAAATCCCGAAGAAATTAAAGAGGCGGCCATCCGCTTCGTTCTGGATAATCCCCGAGTCAACACGGTCTGCTGCTCGATGAACACCTATGATGATTTAGACAGGTTTGCCCGCCTTTCGGGGACCGGGCTCAGGGACTGGGACAAAGCAAAGCTTTCAGCCTACAGACAAGGCTGCGGCCAATTGTACTGCCGGCACGCCTGCGGTGAGTGCGAAACGAGCTGTCCCCAGGGTGTCCCGGTCAATACCATCATGCGCTACAATCACTATTTTTTGGCCCAGAGGCGGGAAAAAGAAGCCATGACCAGGTACAATGCTATTCCCGGTCCCAGAGCCGATGTCTGCGGCGGCTGTCCGGGATACTGTGAAAAAGCCTGCCCCTATGGTGTTCCGATTCAGGGGATGCTCATCCTGGCCGACCGTCAGCTTTCGCTTGTCTAGCTCAAGTGATTCCCTGTGGGGATAGACTTCCTTTAAATTTGATTTTTTCTGTTATAGAATACTCCGGTGGACAATCCAAAGGAGAAGAAAAGAATGTCAGGGGAAAGTGCGATCAGCCGGCGAAGATTCCTCAAATCCGGCCTGGCGGTAACAGCTGCCTTTACCATCGTTCCCCGTTTTGTCCTCGGCGGGCAAGGCATTACGGCCCCCAGCGATGAGTTGACCAAAGCGGTGATCGGTGTCGGAGGCATGGGGCGCGGACATCTCAGATATCCCGGATCGAGACTTGTTGCCGTCTGTGATGTGGACGCCAATCATCTAAAGAGAGCCCTGGAGATTGCCGGACCGGGAGTCGATGGTTACAAAGATTTCCGGGAAGTTCTCCAGCGCGATGACATCGACATCGTCCACATTCCCACTCCCCCCCACTGGCATGCGCTGATTTCAGTGGCTGCGGCCGAGGCGGGAAAAGACATCTGGTGCGAAAAACCCATGACGCGGACAATTGGCGAGGGACAGAAAGTGGTTGAAGCTGTCCGGAAAAACGGACGAATGTTCAGGATCAACACCTGGTTCCGTTTCCAGGACCGCTTCTATGGTTTCGGCACGCCGGTCAAACCCATAAAAAAGGCAGTCGAGAGCGGTCTGTTGGGCTGGCCGCTTAAAGTGACCGTCAGCGCGGCCACGGGATTCGACTGGAAATTCTACTGGAGCGGGAGGACTTTCCTCAAACCTAAACCCGTTCCCGGAGAGCTGGATTACGACATGTGGATCGGTCCCGCACCCTTCAAACCTTATCATCCACACCGCGTTCACGGCACATTCCGCGGCTACTGGGACTACGATGGCGGCGGCTTGGGAGATATGGGGATGCACTATCTCGATCCCGTCCAGTACATCTTGGACAAAGACGACACGAGCCCGGTTGAAGTGGAGGCGGACTGTCCCCAGCAGCATCCCGATGCCTGCGGCTCCTGGCGGAGTATCCGCTTGAGGTATGCCGACGGATGTGAGATTTTCCTTGATGGGGAAAATAGAGATAAACAGGCGGCCTTCGTCGAAGGACCGGAAGGGCGTCTGTATCCGGGTTTGGAGTCGGACATCCCCCATCTGAAAGATAAAATTGCCTCTCTCCCGGATCCGGAACCTCAAGTGACCGATTTTTCTAAAGCCGTCCGGACACGAAAGACGTTCGCCCTGAACGAAGAAAACGCACACCGCTCATGCACACTCGTCAATCTCAGCAAGATCGCCGTCCGACTGGGAAGACCGCTCCGCTTTGATCCAAATCGACAGCTTTTTATCAATGACGAGGAAGCCAACAGGCTTATTCACCAGCCGATGAGGGCACCATGGCATCTTTAAAAGGGATGGCATCAGAGAAGGCCGGAATGAAGAAGCTGAAGGTACTGGTCAATCTAGTCCTGGCGCTTCTGCTCTTTACCGCCGGGGTGGCTCAGGTCGGAGAGAGTCTCCTTCAGGAAGATATCCAGAGTTTACTCAGGGAATTTCCCGCCGAAAGCAGCCGGGAACTGGACAGGCTGGCCTCATCGATCCTTCGTCTGGGCGGCGACGGCATTTTGGCCATCTGTCAGACGCTCGCTCCTCCCGGCCAGGCCGATGACAGTCAATCGCGGTTCGCCCTGGGAGGCTTGACGACTTATGTCAGCCTTCAGGGGATGGAGGACAAGCGGGCCCTGTTTGCCGGAGCCGTAATCAGGGCCCTGGATCTGACTGTTGACAAAGAGGTCAAAGCCTTCCTCATCCGTCTTCTCCAGCGTTGTGGAGACACTGAGTCCGTCAGGCCGTTGAAGAATTATCTGAAGGATGGGGTGCTTTGTGAGCCGGCTGCTCAGGCTCTGTTGGCCATCGGCTCTACCCGGGCCGAGAGGGCTCTTTTCCGGTCTCTCGATTTTGTCGCTCCGCAGAACAGGGTAACGGTCGTCAAAGCCCTGGGAGAGATGAAAAGCAAACGAGCGGTGAAAAAGATTCTCGACTACGCCGCGAGTCTGGACGGCAATCTCCGAGGTGTGGCTCTCTTTGCCCTGGCCAATAGCGGAGATGGCAGGGCCGAAGACGTTTTGAGCCGGTTCAGCGTGGCGGCTTCTCCCCTTGAGAGAGCCCAGGCTCCTTCTCTTTATTTGCTTTACGCGCGGAGGCTCGGGGAATCGAAAGATAGGTTGGGCTGTGTTAGAATCTGCAGGCAGCTGATCCGGGCTTACACATCTCCCCAGGAGACCCAAATCCCATGTGCCGCTCTGGCCACACTGGTCGATGTCCTGGGAGTTGAGGCCATTGCCGATCTTCTGGAAGCGATGGGCAGCCCGCACAAAGCGGTCCGGATGAAAGCGCTATCCCTGGTCGAGTCCTTTTCCGGCGCTGAGATAACGGCCTCTTGGATCTCGAAGATGGAATCCTCGCCGCCTGAAATCCGGGCCGAGATTATCGACATGCTTGGAAGGCGGGGAGACCTCTCGGCTCTGCCCCACATCCTTAAGGAGCTGGAGAGCGAAGAGCCTGTTCTGCGCGCAGCAGCCGTTGACGCCTCTGTGCTGCTGGGCGGCCGCTCGGTCCTCGAAAAACTCTGGCCGCTTCTCGAGACCGATTCCGGTGAAGTCATCGAAGCCGTCAAGCGGGCTCTGCTGGGTTTTCCCGCTGAGTTTGTTGTTGCCAAAGCCGCCGATCTCATCGATAGTGTGCCGCTTTTGGCCCGGATGGCTCTTGTCGAGATTCTCGCCGAACGCCAGGCAAAGGACTATGCGGAAGTTGTGTTCAAATTGACGGAAAGTGACGATCAAGAACTGAGGCTGAAAGCCCTTACGGCACTCGAATTTTTATCCCGTGAATTGGACCTCCCGCGGCTTCTCGGGATGCTGATGAAGACCGCGGAAAACCAAGAAATATTAGCCCTTCAAGATGCGATTGTGGCTGCTGCCTCTCAGATTGAGGACCCGGAGAGGCGGATCGATCCCCTATTGGGATTCTTCGACACGGCCGAAGTGAAAAGCAAACTCGATCTTCTGAGAATTTTTCCCCGGATTGGGGGAAAGAAGGCCCTCCAAATCCTCATCACCCAATCAGAGAGTGTGGATGCCAGAATCCAGACCGTGGCGGTTTCAAGTCTGTCCAGGTGGCCAAATTTCGAAGCGGTCGAGACTTTAAAAACCATCATCACAAACACTGGGAACCCGACTTTTCGCTATGTCTGTCTTAGAGGCTTTGTCCGTTTACTCGGTGAAGTCGACCTGCCTCCGGCAGAAAAATTTTTCCGGATAGAAGAGATACTGAATGCAATATCAGTGGTGGAGGATAAAAAGGTTTTGTTATCCGGGATGGCCGGCATTAAATCCAAGGAGTCCCTGGCTTGGGTCATTCCCTTTCTTGACGATCCCGAGCTCACTTCAGACGCCGCGCGGGCGGTGATCGGTATCGCCCTGCCCGAAGAGGGGGAAGAGCTTGGACTGACCGGTGAGGATGTGGAGGATGCTTTGAAACGGGCGGTGGAGGCTTTAGAGAACGAGGACACCGAGAATCAAGTTCAGGAATATCTGGGGGTTCTGTGGAAACGAGAGGGATTTGTCTCTCTCTTCAACGGCAATGACCTTTCCGGCTGGGTTGGAGACACCCGAGGATATGTCGCCGATGAGGGCAAAATTGTTGTCTCCCCTGAAAAGGGCAGCGGGAACCTTTACACCAAAAAGCAGTACAGCGATTTTATCCTGCGCTTCGAGTTTAAACTGACGCCGGGAGCCAACAACGGGTTGGGGATCCGCACGCCTTTGACGGGCGATCCCGCCTATGTGGCTATCGAGCTTCAGATTCTGGACAATACGGCGGATATTTACAAGGATTTGAAACCCTACCAGTATCACGGTTCCCTTTACGGAGTGGTTCCGGCAAAACGGGGATTCTTGAGGCCGGTGGGGGAATGGAACATCGAGGAAGTCACGGCCAGGGGAAGGCAGATAACCGTTAAGCTCAATGGCCAAGTCATCCTGGATGTTGACATCGACCAGGCGATCAAAGAGGGAACGATGGATGGAAGAGACCATCCCGGACTTATGAGAGAGATAGGGCATATCGGCTTTCTCGGCCACGGTTCTGTTATCGA
>CBFDBS010000126.1:0-7552 GCA_965603105.1 uncultured bacterium | reverse complement strand
GGAGGGAATGGCCACTTGCGCACCCGCTTCCAACAGTTTGGCCACATAACCCAGCTGCAGGGCTTCCTCCAGAACCCGTTTCGAGGCGGGATAGACGAGGAACCGGACTCCGGCAGAGATCGTTTTCCCGGCGAGAATGCCTGCGGCGATCTCCAGATCGTCCAGGCGTCCGTTGGTGCAGGTGCCCAGCAGGGCGACATCGACTTTGGTTCGGGGAAGCTCCGAAACAGGGGAGACATTGTCCACCTGATGGGGACGGGCGACCTGAGGTTCCAGAAGGGAGAGATCGAAGGTGTGAATTTTTTCGTAGCCGGCATCACCATCGGCATATAGGGGTTCGTATTCCTCTGCTGTGCGACCTTTCAGCCAGCTTTTGGTTCGATCATCACTGGGGACGATACCGGCCTTGGCTCCCATTTCGGCAGTCAGGTTGCAGACCGTCATCCGCTCGCTGATGGACATATTCGAGACGATCTCCCCGCTGAATTCGACGGACCTGTAGTTGGCTCCCGAGGCTCCGACCTGTCCGATGAGAAAGAGAATGACGTCTTTGGCATAAACTCCCTGCCGTAATTTTCCCTTCAGGTCGAATTTTAGGGTTTGGGGAACTTTGAGCCAGGTTTGTCCTATGGCCCAGACACTTGCCGTTTCCGTCCGTCCGAGAGGTATCCCTGCAGCCCCGAATGCGCCATGGGTGGTGGTGTGGGAGTCCGAGCCGAAGATGATCTTTCCCGGGAGTACGTGGCCGTATTCGGGAAGGACCTGGTGGCAGATTCCTATCCCGCAGTCGTAGAAATGCCGGATCCCCTGTTCTCTGACAAACTCCCTTATTTGCTTATGGTTTTGGGCTTTCCTTTCATCGGGGGGAGGAACGGCATGATCCAGGGCGATAAATATCCGCTCCGGATCCCAGACTTTCTCGGCTCCCATTTGGCGGAAGATTTTCGAGATAGCCGCCGAGTTGTCATGGGAAAGGATCCTGTGCGGGGAAACAAAGACGATCTCTCCGGTTTGCACCCTGTTCCGGTCTGAGGCCTGAGCGATGATCTTTTCGATGATGGTCTGCCCCATCAAAGCACCTTGTGCACGATGTCGATAATGGTTCCGTCCACCCATTGGATGGCGGCAACAACTTTTTTCTTGTCGACCCTGGGCGGAGAGGGAGGGCCGCCGCAGATCTTCTCCACTTCTTCCTTGATGTCTTGGATTGTTCTGGTGGGCAGGTCCGTCTTTTTCGCGGCTCTGATCAGGTCCTTTCGCCTTGGATTGATGGCGATTCCCCTCTCGGTGACCACGACATCGACCAGCTCTCCCGGTCCGCAGAGGGTGGTGACCTTATCGACGATAACCGGAATCCGGTCCCTGAAGGAAGGAACGGCCAGGATTGTGCACTGGGAGAAGAGGCAATCCTGCCAGCCTCCGATGCCGTGGAGGAGCTTTCCGTCGGAGTGGGAGACCACATTGGCGTTGAAATTCACATCGATCTCCGTGGCTCCGAGAACGACCGCATCCAGCATGCTGGCGAAATTTCCCTTGCCGTGGTAGTTGTAGCTGGTGAAGGGGCTGGTGTTGACGTGACTGGGATTGTCCCTCATGGACCGGATCCCGTCCAGGTCGAATGTCTGCCCGTCGAGGATGTAGTCCGTCAAGCCTTCCTCCAACAGGCCGACCAGGTATTTGGTGCTGCCCCCGCGGACGAAGCGGGCTTTGATGCCGGCTTCCTTCATGAATTCCTTCAGGTACATGACGAAGGCAAGGGCGATTCCTCCGGCGCCCGCTTGAAAGGAGAATCCGTCCTTCATGATGCCCGTCTCGTGGATGAAACGGGCGATGTATTCGGCGATCAAGAGCCGGGCCGGGCTGCGTGTTATCTGCGTGGTTCCCGAAATGATCTGTTCCGGATCACCGATGTTTTCCAGGGTGACCACAAAATCGACAGAGTTGCCGTGGATCTGCCAGGGGATGCAGGGGAAGGGGACGAGGTTGTCCGTGACAACGACGACTTTATCGGCATATTGAGAGTCTGCCAGAGCAAAGCCCAGCAGCCCGCAGGCCGACGGTCCTGTCAGTCCGTTGGCATTCCCGAAGGCATCGGCGGTCGGAGCGGCAATGACGGCTATATCGATGTGAACCTCACCGTCCTGGACACTCCGGTACCGGCCTCCGTGTGACCTGAGTATACCCTGGCCTTTCATTTTGCCTCTGGAGCAGTAATCCCCCAGAGGCCCGTTCATGCTGCCTTCGATGTGGTGGATGACTCCGGACTCCAAATGTTTGAGCAGCGGCGCATGGCAGGGAAAAGAAGCGCTCGGAAACCAGCGGGTGTTCTTGACGCCCATTTTGGCGATGGTATCGAAGACGCGGTTGGCCACTTTATCGCCGTTCCGGAAGTGGTGATGAGTGGAGATGGTCATTCCATTCTTGAGGCCAGCCTTTTTGAATGCCTCCTGAAGGCTGGAAACGACTTTGTTTCCGTCCTGCGGAAAATCGGCACAGGTGGCGATGGGGGGTGCGGCTTTCACTCCTTTGGGTTTGTGTTTTCCCACACCTTGAAAGGGGATAACGGCTTGGCCGTTTATCCTCTCCGGAATCCAGCGGCCGGCCGCGTTAGTTTGTCCCTTCATTGGAGTCCACCTCCTTCCAGTTGGCTCGGATCTGTCTGTTCTGGATGGCCAATTTCAAGATCCTCTCGGCCCGTTTGACGACAGGGGGATCGATCATCTTGGTGCCCAGTGAAACAACGCCGCTTCCTCTTTTTTGGGCGGCTTCCAGAGCCAGGCATATTTTCTTGGCCCTGTCGATTTCTTTTTCCGAAGGGGAGAATCCTTGATGGACGATCTGGATCTGCCCGGGATGAATGCACCCTTTCCCCTCGAAGCCCAGGGACTTGGCCTCGGCAAGACTGGCTCTCAATCCCCCCTCGTCCCCGACATCGGAGAACACGCTGTCGATGGGCTGAATTCCGGCGGCTCGCGCTGCATAGACGACTTCCTGACGGGCCAAAAAGCTCTCCCGGCCTTCCAGAGTCCGCTCGGCCCCGATGTCGGCCGTGAAATCTTCGAGTCCGATGGTCAGGGCCACGGTGTTCCCCGAGGCCTTCGCTATGCCGTAAGCGTTGATCGCTCCCAGAGCGCTCTCGATGATGGGCATGAGAAAGACCGGATTTTTGATCTTGTGCAGCTTTCTCAATTCCTGTATTCGGGCATCCACTTCCCGGACGGTTTCGGCTGTTTCGCATTTTGGGATGAGGATGGTGTGGACTCCGTGGGGAACGATAAAGTCCAGATCATCCAGCCCCATAGGCAGCTGGTTGATGCGGACCATCCGCTCCACCCCGAAAAAATCCACCTCGCGCAGGCCGTTGCGCACCAGGAAACGGGTCGGCCCTTTTTCCTGAGGCGCAACCGCATCTTCCAAGTCGAGGATGATTCCGTCCGGCTTGTACAAACCGGCGTTGATGATCAGTCTGGGCTGGTCGCCTGGGATGTACAGTCGGCTGCGGCGAAGCCTGTCCCTCTTAACGGCGTATTTGTTCTGCGGGATGACCGGCGCTAAATATTCTTTATTCGTTTCGGGACGGCAGTGGCGGACAGCCGCCTCGATCCTGGCCTGCAGAACAAAGGGCAGGGCACCGTTGTCCAGGAGGATCAGATGGGCGTCCGTGATGTCAAAAAAAGCGATCATCCGGCTGATGGTCCGGCTGATGGATTGGCCGTATAGGGATTGGACTTTGCTCTGCTGTTCGACCTGAATGCCGCCCTTATTTTTGATTTCAAGACGGATCCAGCAGTCGGAAGCCGTGTCTTTTCGGCCGACCTGAGCGGTTTTAACCATGGCTCAATCTCCCCAAAATACTATTTTAGGAGTCCCTCTCTTTGATAGATATCCAATTGTATGCTGGAAAAGGGAACTCCTTTAATTTCTTTGTCTGCCGTAAGATTGAAAATACGGCCGCTTATAAAATCCGCTTCGATCAAGTCTCCGTTTTTCAAAGACAGACTGTCGATATTTGATGCCTTTAGAATCGGGAATCCGGAGTTGATGGCGTTGCGTTCATAGATTGATCCGAAGGACTTAGCGATTATCAGTGTTATGCCCAGCGCTTTGAATCCGTCGACGGCCTGCTGGCGGCTGGAACCGCAGCCGAAGTTTTCTCCGTCGATGACGACAATATCTCCCGATTCGACCTTTTGAGGGAATTCTTCCCAGCCCTCGAGGTTGCCGAAGATGTGCCGGCCCATCTCGGAGAGAGCGGTCACTGTCAAATATCTGTTGTGGTAGATCATGTCCGTGTCGATGTTGTCCCGGTCAATGACCCAGACTTTGCCTCTGATATGAGTAGGTTTTTGAGCGGAGCGTGCCGGTTTGTCCGGTTTCTGTCCTGTCTTTTGGGGAGGGAAAAGAAAGAGAGACGGTTGAGAGGGAATAGCGTCGGCGGAGGTGATGTGTCCGGCGACGGCAGAGGCGGCGGCTGTGGCCGGTGAAGCGAGATAGACTTCCCCCTGCCCCTGTTTGCCGCTGAAATTTCTGTTCCCGGTGCTGACCGTGATTTCTTCCGGTCCATTCTGTCCGATCTGTCCTTCGGCGCAACCCGCGCAGCCGGCACTGCCGACCAGTGCCCCAGCCTCCTTGAACCGGGCGATGAGACCATCTTTTAAGGCCCGCTGCCAGATGCGGTCGGTCGAAGGGACGATCTTGAGAACAACCCCCGGAGCCACTTTTTTCTGTCCCAGAACTTGGGAGGCCGATTGGAGGTCTTCATAGCGGCCGTTGGTGCAGCTGCCGATGAAGACGGAATCGATCTTCTTCCCTTTGACTTTTTCGATAGGGACGGCCTCTTCCGGATGACCCGGAAGGGAAATCATGGGCGTGACCTTTTCTATAGAGATATCAATGGTATTGGTGTAAACGGCGTCGGGATCGGCGTAAACAGGATCGATGGATCGCTTGGCGGCCCGGGCACAGTGATCGATGACTTCAATGCTAGGGGGGAAAAAACTGCAGATACCTCCCATTTCGGTGGTCATGGAAGCGATGGTGATCCTTCCGGAAAGGCCGAGGTGGTCGGTGTAATCTCCATAAATTTCGGCGGCCGAACCCAACAGGCCGTTGGCCCCCAATTTTTTGAGCATATGAAGGACGATGTCCTTCGCTGAGACGGTAGAGGGAGGGTGTCCTGTGAGGAAAATTTTTACGGTTGGCGGAACGACGAACCAGACTTTTCCTTCGGCGAAGGCGTGGGCGATATCCAGATCTCCCATCCCCTGGCCAAAAGCGCCGATGGCCCCGACAAGATTGGCGTGCGAGTCTGTGGAAACAAGTGTTTCTCCGGGAATCACAAGCCCTTCGTCGATAGCGATGTGCGTCCCTATCCCCGCCTCGATATCGTAGATTTTGATGCCCTTTTCCCTGGCGAAGATGCGGCAGATCTGTTGATTGACGGCATATTTCTGAGAGGAACCTCCCGGATTGCAGTCGAAGGTGAAAAATGTCCGGGCGGGATCGTCTATGGAGAATCCTGCCTGCCGGAGATTTTTGACAACGTTGGCACCGCCGAAATCTCGGGCGATGCGTGTGTCGATGCTCATATCGACGACATCTCCCGCAACGACGGATTTTCCGGCTTTAGAGGAGATGATTTTTTCGATGATGGTCTTGCCCATTTTTCTTTTCCTATCGATACTAGACGATCAGCAGGCCCTTCTCCAGCAAAACCAGGGGATCGAAGACGGCAAAATCGGCCTGATGAATGAGAACTGTTTCTATCCGCTTGGGGCGTCCCTCTCCCTCCTTGGCATGGCAGGCCACGATATTGATGATCTCATCAGGAAGGCCGGCCTGGGCGACCAGAATGGCACCGGATATGGGATGCCGGGCACATTTGCCCTGACGGCTCTTCCGGTAGCCTCCCTGAGGATTTCTCTCGATTTCCAGGAGTTTGCCCACATCGTGGAGGAGTCCTCCGGCGACCAGCCAGTCGATGTTGATGTCGAAGGGTTGGCTCGTATGGCTCTCCTGAATGGCTTGGGCCAGACCGAGTGCTCCTTCGGTGACGGCGATGGTGTGCTCGATGAGATCGATTCCCTGGGTATCCGTAAGGAGGGTGAAGGGGATGTTTTCTAAGTCTTCGGGTTCCCAGTTGCCTTTTTCTGCAGCCGTAATCCAAATGTCGACGACTTTCTCTCGAAGGGCGGTTTCTTCTATTTTTTCGAGCTGATTTTGGAAAAGACTTTCAATTTTTTCCTTCATGGACGAGCCTCCGAGATTAGAGTTTGGCCAGGATGGCTTCTGTCATTTCAAAAGTCGTGGCTGCTCCTTTGGCAAAAACATCCGGACCGCCGACCAGCCGCAGCATATCATAAGTCTTCACTTGCCCTTCGGCTAAAACTTCACCGATCGCCTTGCGGATTCTGTCTGCTTTTTCCGTTTCGTCCACGTGGTCCAGCATCAGACAGGCACTGAGGATCATAGCGATGGGGTTGACGATCTGTGGGTCGAGCTTTTCATATTTGGGCGCCGATCCGTGAGTGGGCTCGAATACGGCGCATGTTTCACCGATATTGGCGCTGTTGGCGAATCCGAGGCCGCCGACCAGTCCGGCGAAGGCGTCGCTGACGATGTCACCGAACATATTTCCGGAGACGATCACGCCGTAATCTTCAGGATTTTTATTCAACCACATCATCTGAGCGTCGATGTTTGTTTCCCAGAGGGCGATTCCGGGAAAAGAGGGGGCGATTTTTTGAGCTTCCTCCCTCATCATTCCCGATGTCTCGCGGATGACGTTGGGTTTCTCGCAGACGGTGACGCTCCTGTAGCCGAACTTCCGGGCGTATGTGAAGGCTTCGAACACGATGCGCTGGCAGGCCTTTCTGGAGAAGATGCGGGTCGATATGGCCAGATCTTTGCTGGGGACATCTTTGAAGGCCGACATTTTCTTATGGGTTTCCAGCGCCGTCCTCACCTTGTCGGGCGGATTGGTCCATTCCACTCCGCAGTAAAGACCTTCCGTGTTCTGCCGGAAGATGACCACATCGATATCCGGTTCGATGATGTGACCGTTGGCTTTGCGGACGAAGTTGAGGGGATTTCCTTTGAAGGACCGGCAGGGGCGTATGCAGAGATCGAGGTTGAAATGCTGCCGCAGCCCGACGATGGGACTGTAGTAGACAAAACCTTTGTCTCGATGTTCTGGGGCCAGTTCTTGGGCGGCTTTATCCTTGGGTTTGGACGTGATGGCCCCGAACAGTCCGATCCTGTGCTCTTCGAGAAGGTCGATAGTCCGCTGGGGGAGAGGATTGCCCTCCTTGCACCAGAATTCCCAACCGATATCGGCCGGAATGGTATCGGCTTCGAAGCCTACGGCATCGAGGATTTTGAGTGCTTCCGGCAGCACGGTTTTTCCGATTCCGTCACCGGGCATGACGACGATTGTTCTTCGGCTCATGAGTCCTCCAGAAAATGATGATGAATCGTTTTATAAATGCAAGAGAACACGCATCATCTTACCACAATCCTCTTATTTTTCAACGAAGAGTCGGGGTCAGGCTTT
>CBFDBS010000125.1:0-7563 GCA_965603105.1 uncultured bacterium | reverse complement strand
GAGAGAGTGCAATAATAGACATTGTGAATGTCAAGGAAGGCGCTCATGCCTAAAGAACCGCAGGGATGTGTGACGGCTCTTCAGGCGATCAAATATCTGAGACAAAAAAAAGGGATTTAGACCAAATGGTCCAAACTTTGGAGATGTGATTCAATGAGAACAAAAAAGAATCAGATTTTTTCTGTGCTCCTCTTGGTTTTGCTTCTGGTTTTTATTTCCTGCCGAGAAGAGGAGGGCATTCAAGGCGAAAAAGGAATGGTTGTTTCTGTCGACCAGTATGCCTCTCAGGTTGGGATTGAGATCCTCAAGATGGGAGGAAACGCCGTCGATGCGGCGGTGGCCGTTGGATTCGCCCTGGCTGTGACCTTCCCTTCGGCGGGGAACATCGGAGGCGGAGGATTTATGGTCATCCGCTTCCCTGAGACGGGAGAAGCTGTGGCCGTCGATTTTCGTGAGATGGCTCCTCAAAGGGCCTCTCCTCAAATGTATTTCGACGATGAAGGGCAATACCAGAGAGAGTGGAGCAGCCTGGGCCATTTGGCCGTCGGCATTCCGGGCACGGTCAAAGGATTTGATCTGGCCTTAAAACTGTACGGCCGTTTAACCTGGGAAGAGGTCCTTGCACCGGCCATCAAGTTGGCCGAACAGGGATTCCGTTTGACAGAGAATCGGGCCAGTTCTTTCAACAGGGTGAAAAAACAAGTGAAAGACTCAGCGGAGTTCATCAAGATCTTTTCCAAGCCGGACGGCACGGATTTTGAAGAGGGCGATCTCTTTTTCCAGAAAGAACTGGCGGAATCCCTGAAACTGATTGCCGATGAAGGATCGGATGCCTTCTACAAAGGAAAAATCGGTGACCTCATCGCCCAGGACATGGAGAAACACGGAGGATGGATCACCCGGGAGGACTTGGCCAAATACGAAGCCCACATCAGGAAACCCATTGTCGGGAAGTACAGGGGATACGAAATCATATCCATGCCCTCGCCGAGTTCCGGGGGGACGGTGCTGGTAGAAATGCTGAACATCCTCGAAGGGTATGAATTGGGAAAAGGGAAGAGGTATTCTCCGGAAACACTGCATTTGATCGCCGAAGCCATGAAGTTCGCCTTCCTCGATCGGGCCAAATATCTCGGAGATGGCGATTTTGTCGAGCTTCCTGTGGATCAACTGACATCCAAGGAATATGCCGAAAGTGTCAGAAAAAGAATTCTTCTCGATAGAGCCATCCCCAGTAAAAATATTGGTGAGGACATTCTGACTCTGGAGAAGGGGAATGACACGACGCATTATTCGGTGATCGATGGGGATGGATTGGCTGTGGCCACGACATACACACTCAACGACGGCTTCGGAGCCAAGGTGGTGGCCGAAGGGACGGGCATCCTTCTCAATGATGAAATGGACGATTTTAATAAGAGGCCGGGCTATACGAATGATCAGGGAACCATAGGCACCGAAGCCAATCTGATTTGGTCTTACAAGAGGATGCTGAGCTCGATGACGCCCACAATCGTCGCCAAAGACGGCAAGACGTTTTTGATTACGGGAAGTCCCGGCGGGCGAACCATCATCAATACGGTCTTGAATGTGATCATCAGTGTCATCGATTTCAAAATGGATATCCAGGCAGCAGTCGACGCAGGCAGGATGGACCACGAATGGATGCCCGATCTGTTGAGGATTGAGGGATTGGGTGTCTCCAAGAGAGGACTGAAAGCCTTGAGAGCCATGGGGCATGAGGTCAGGACAATCGGGAGGCAGGGGGATGCCCACAGCATACTGGTCGATCCTGAAACCGGAATTTACATTGGTGCTGCTGACAAAAGATCGAACGGTTCAGCCGTTGGGTACTGAGCACAGATTGAATGAACTCTGCTTCGATTTTTCTGATACTCCAGGAATAACAGATCTTGAATGATGCAAAAATCGGCAATCGAAAAGTATCAGTGAAAATTCTCGTCAATTTGGATTCGATCGGGTGAGGAAGAATGGATGCGGTTCAGTCCGCAGACTGGAAGGATAGAGAAAATATCTGAGTTGCGGAGGAGAGGAATGAGGCTTCTAAAAATAGCACTAATCAGTCTCCTTGTCCTCTTCGTCTTGATATTGGTCTTTTTCAAATGGAGAGACGGCCAAAAGTTCTTGTCTTCTAATGCCTCTTTATCTCCTGAAGTTAGAAATCCATACAATGTCGTCATTATTACGGTCGACAATCTGAGGGCTGATCACCTCGGTTGCTACGGTTATGAGCGTTCGACAAGTCCAAACATCGACCGCTTTGCCCAGCAGTCCATGCTGTTCAGCCAGGCTTACAGCACCTCCAGCTTTACTCCTCCTGCTCACGCCTCCCTGTTCACGTCCAAATATGTCGGTGACCATGGATTGGTCACTTGGAATAAATTGAATCGGAAAGAACACACGCTGGCCGAGGAGCTCAAAGAGAATGGATATGCGACGGCGGCCTCCGTGAGCCTTAATCTTCTGCTCTGGCAAAATTTGGGGCAGGGATTTGACCTGCGCCGTCAGGGTTCATTCAAAGACGGCGACAAGATCATACAAGATGCCCTGAGCGTCGTTGCGCAAGAGTCAGAATCTCCTTTTTTTCTCTGGCTGCACCTTTTCGATGTCCACCGTCCTTACGGAAGGCACCCTGATTGGACTTATCGGTTCGCTTCCGCAGAATTTCAAGGTGTCGGAGATGCCATCAAAGACTACAATCTGTGGAGCGGGAAAGAGTACAAAAACGGCAACAGTTTGGAAAACAGCGGATTCTCCCCAGCAGATCTTCAATTCCTGGCCGATCGCTATGATGCCGGAATCGGATATGTCGATTCTCTGTTGAAGCTCCTGTTGCATGAATTGTCCAAGCCTGGACGGCTCGAGAACACCTTGGTTATCCTCACCTCCGACCATGGCGAAAATCTTCTCGAACACAAAGAGTGCCTTTTTTCGCATGATCCTTTCCTCTATTCCGTCGTAACTCAAATTCCCCTCCTCATCCGCTATCCCGGGGCTTCGGGAGCCGGAACAAAATCCCACGCGCTGGTCAGTCTCATCGATATCGCTCCTACGGTGATGGACACGATTGGTTTGCCTGTTCCGGCTTCATTCAGCCAAGGGAAGAGTCTCTTGCCGCTTCTCAAAGGGGATTCGGATTGGGGGAGGAAGGAGATATACATGGAATGCTGGGGATGGGCACATCTGAAGGCCGTCCGTTCGAAAGAGCGGCTGGTCATCGAAGATCTTAACGAAAAAAATGTGGCCTTTTATGATCTGAAAATAGACCCCGGGGAGATATCCCCCTACTTCCATCCTAAGGACAAAGCGGATCAAGATGTTCTTGGAAAATTGGAGGCATTTTCGCAGGGGAAGGAACAAAAAAGATTTGTGAAAAAAATTGATCCGGAGACAAAACGCAGGCTCAAATCGCTCGGATATATAAAGTGATGTGATTCTTTTCCATTCTGTGTGGGCAACACACTGAAATGGTCTTGCTCCCTTCAGATTTTAACTGCTGCCAAACCACCTCTCCATTTGGGACTGCGGGTTTTTTCCCTTAGATAACTTCTGCCTCGGAACTCCGCTCCCTTAAAAGGCAAAATCTTCATAAGTCGCATAATCCAGTTTTTCAGATTGACTTTTCGAACTGAGCTGGATGAGGTCCCAATTCTGTAAATCTTTGTTGTTTTCTGATGTTTTTTTTTATAAAATTCCTCCTCGTCTTATGGCCACAAATCTTAAACTCGAAACTTCACTCATTTTATTTCGCAAAATCCTTTCAAATTTTTCCATCCGAACTTTAAATAAAGGAGGCTAGATGGAACCTGGAAATATTCCTGTTTTGAAAATTGTCGAGGATACCATTCCCAGAGCCTACGAGAAGGCCATCAAAGAGGTCTGGACAAATGGGATCAGCATGCGCACGGAGTACGACCGGCCTGAAGATCCGCCGAGCAAAGACGCTTCGGTCTTGATTGTCGTCGAGAAACCGTTTGGACAACCGCGCTTCCACCGCTCCTTTGCCGACGGGTTGGGAGGTCTGGCCGAGTACGTCATGGAAGTAGTCCATGGCGCACACGACTATTGGGTAAAACCTGTCGATGAGATCCTGAAAGGACAGGACAGCAAGGATACACGCTGGACATACACCTACCATGAACGGCTGTTTGAATACCGTATTGAAGACAAGGTGATCAACCAGATCGGGTACATGATCGACAAACTCTCGCAGACGGCCTTCACCCGAAGAGCCCAGGCTATCACCTGGAATCCTAAACTCGATCCTCCAACCGATGATCCTCCCTGTCTGCAGCGGCTGTGGGGGCGGCTCTGTGAGGATGGGGGAGGAGGGTATGTCTTCAACATGAATACTCACTGGAGAAGCCGTGATCTTTTCAAGGCCTGGTTCGAAAATGTGATCGCTTTGACCACGTTGATGAGGACAATCGCCGAAACCCTTCAAGAAAAAATTGGCAAACCGGTCCGGGTGGGACGGTACATGGATATCGCCGACTCCTTGCATATTTACGGCTCCTACTTCCGCGAAATCGAAGGCGATCCCGAAAAAGGAATCAAGAGTTTCTTCGAAACTCTGGAAAGCCGGTCTTTCGAGCAGCGAACCTGGGATTCCGGCTTCATTAAGCCCCATTTTATCGATGACGGACTCGGAAAGGGCCTAAGACCGATGCTCGAGAGGGAGAAAGATATGCCTGTGGACGTTAAGGCAGCCATCGCTGAAGAATTGAGGCAAATGGAAAAAGAGGATTACGTCGTCTAGCTGACGGCTTCACATAAACAAAAAAGGAGGGAATAATGCAAAAACAAAGAGTTAAAAAAATCCATTGGATTCCTGTCTGTCTTGTGTTACTGGTTTTGTCCTTGACGGGAGCCATGAACGCGGTCGAAATGAAGTTCGATCACAATCACACCTTCAGCGAAGTGGTGAAATATCTGAATGATTTGACCACGGCTTACCCGAAAATCACTCGACTGCACACCATAGGCAAAAGCTTTCTGGGTAAGGACCTGATTGTCCTCGAGATCACCAACCGGGACACCGGGAAGGGCATAGACAAACCTGGATACTGGATCGACGGGAACCTCCACGCCAGTGAAGTGATGGGAGCGGAGGTCTGTTTGAAGACGATCCACACCTTGATCACAGGGTATGGGGATGATCCATTTATCACCAACCTGATCGACACTCGAACGGTCTACATTATGCCCAAACTCAATCCCGACGGATCGGACCATTATCTCACTAAGCCCGACAGTATGCGCAGCAGCGTTCGCCCTGACGATCAGGACGGAGACGACAAATATGATGAGGACCCCGGTGAGGATTTGAATGGAGACCATCATTTGACGCAGATGAGGGTGAGGGATGAAAACGGTCAGTACAGGACTTCCCCTGATGATCCGCGTCTGATGGTCCGGCGCCAGGAGGGAGAAAAAGGGGAATGGCGCGTCTACTCTGAGGGCATCGATAACGATGGAGACGGCCGGTACAACGAAGACGGTGTGGGCGGACTGGATATCAACCGGAATTGGCCTTCCCGCTGGCAGCAGGAAAATGTCCAGGGCGGTGCCGGACTCTACCCGCTGTCGGAGCCTGAAACGCGGGCTGTGGCCGAGTTTCTCCTCGCTCACAGAAATGTGACCGGATTGATCAATCATCATATGTCTGGTAACTTTCTTTACAGGCCTCCCACCAACCGCAAATTCGATCCTTTCAGCGGGGAAGAAGTGCCTTTTCCCAGGGAGGATGAAGCCATTTTTCAGACATTCGGCAACAAATACACGGAGATAATCAACGATCAAACGGTGACGGCTGTTTTAGGACGTGGAGCGCCTCCGAGGGAAGGTGCCATATTTGGTGTGATGATCGGCTGGGCCTATGACCACTATGGCGTGTTCAGTTGGGTGCCGGAAATGGGCTCGCTGACACCTTTCTGTGACTATGATAAGAACGGACGGGTGACCGACGAGGAACAGTTGAAATGGAATGACACCGAGATGGATGGGAAGATTTTTGTCGACTGGACCGCTTTCGATCATCCACAATTGGGTCAAGTGGAGATCGGCGGATTCGTCAGAAAATATTATGATGATAAACGGGGAAGCTACACCAACATCATGTGCACTCCTGGAGAGGAGTTCGAGGATTTTCTGAAAAAACACACCGAGTGGAACCTTTATCTGATCTCCAAATCACCGCTGGTCCGGATCACGGATGTGTCTATCGTTCCCGGTGAAGCCGGCTATTTCAAAGTTGTTGCCAGTGTCCAAAACCAGGGTTACCTCCCGACAAATGTCACCGAGCAGGCTATCCGGAACCAGACAGCCAAGACGGTCAAGGTTTCGATCGCTCTGGACGGAGCTACCCTGGAAATGGGAAAAAGCGAAGTGGATGTCAGCCATCTTTCCGGAACGGCTTCCAGCTTGGATCCTCCTATTCATCAGGTGGAGTGGATGATCAAAACGTCCAAGAGGGGATCGGGTTCAGCTGTGATCAAAGTCACTTCGGAAAAGGGAGGCATGGACACAAAAAAAATCACGTTTAAATAAAATAAATCTTGTTAAAGGTCAAAAAAATGACAGGAGTAAAAATGATGAAAAGAAAGTCTGGTATCCAAAACGTTTTCTCATGCGGTCTGGTTTTATTATTGGCCCTTTTTGTGGTCTGTCTGCCGGCAGAGGGCGCGCAGGAGAAAATTAGCAAGGAGAAAAAACTTGTCCTCGAGTGGCTGAGCCAACCCGAGATTGTGGAGCAGTTCGGTAAAATTTCGGATGCTATCTGGTCCTATGCGGAGCTCGGTCTTCAAGAGTTCAAATCTTCTATGCTTCTGGCCGATACTCTGGAAGAAGCGGGCTTCACCGTGGAACGGGGATTGGCAGGAATGCCCACCTGTTTTGTGGCCACCTATGGATCGGGCAAGCCTGTGATCGGGCTATTGGGAGAGTTTGACGCTCTGCCGATGATATCTCAGAAGGGACAGGGAACCGAGCAGGATCCGGTCGTCGAAGGGGCTCCGGGGCACGGATGCGGTCACAATACGATGTGCACGGCCGCTGCTTCGGCCGCCATCGCCGTTAAGCAGGCCATGGAAAAATATGGTATTGAGGGGACGATCAAAGTTTTCGGTTCTCCTGCCGAAGAAACTGTCATCAGCCGCCCTCATATGATCCGGGCCGGGCTGTTCGAAGGCGTCGATGCGGTCATCGACAATCACAGCGGCAGCGGTCTGGGAACAGGATACGGCGTGTCAGGGAATGCTCTCTTTTCGGCCATTTTCACTTTCAAGGGAAAAACGTCCCACGGCGCCTCGCCGTGGGGAGGAAGAAGCGCTCTTGATGCTGTCGAGATCATGAATGTGGCCACTAATTATCTTCGCGAACATCTCCTCTACACATACAGGATGCATTATGTCGTTCTCCAAGGCGGGGAAGCTCCGAATGTCGTGCCCGATAAGGCCAGTGTCTGGTACTACGTCCGAAACAGTGATGACCGGCTGGAGGACATGTATGCCCGGGTTGTCATCTGCGCCAAGGCGGGAGCTC
>CBFDBS010000124.1:0-7575 GCA_965603105.1 uncultured bacterium | reverse complement strand
CTGCTTTTTATCGGAGCCTGCGGAAAATCCGCCCAGATCCCCCTCTATGTCTGGCTGCCGGATGCCATGGAAGGTCCCACTCCGGTCAGCGCCCTGATCCACGCGGCGACAATGGTCACAGCCGGAGTCTACATGGTCGCCCGGATGAACCTGGTCTATTCGCTCTCCTCCACGGCCACCAATATTGTGGCTATCGTCGGCGCTCTGACTGCTATTTTCGCAGCCACCATGGCTTTGACCCAGAATGACATAAAAAGAGTTCTCGCCTATTCGACAATCTCCCAGTTAGGATACATGTTTATCGCCTGCGGTGTGGGAGCCTATTCCGCCGGGATATTCCACTTGTACACGCATGCTTTCTTCAAGAGCCTCCTCTTTTTGGCGGCCGGAAGTGTCATGCACGCCCTTTCCGGTGAACTGGATATGAGAAAGATGGGAGGACTTCGTAAATACCTTCCACGAACATATCCGACATTTCTCATCGGCGCCATTGCCATCGCAGGAGTTCCTTTCCTCTCTGGGTTTTTCTCGAAAGACGCGATTCTGACCAGTGCTTTTGCCAACGGACAGTACTTCGTCTGGATCCTTGGCATTAGCGGAGCCATTCTCACGGCTTTCTATATGTTCCGCCTCATCTTTCTCACCTTCCACGGCGAAGAAAGGATCGAACCCGAGGCGAAAAAGCACCTCCATGAGTCGCCTCCGATGATGACGACGCCGCTTATCATTTTGGCCTTTTTCTCGGTTGTCGCCGGCTACGTCGGCCTGCCTGTGGTTTTCGGGAAAAACCTGAACTGGTTCGGGAATTTCCTTGAGCCGGTCATCCATTCCAGCCACGAAGCCCATCTGAGCCTCGGGGCCGAATGGGGACTCATCGGTATTTCCGTTGCCGTCGCTTTCGCCGGAATCGCCATCGCCTATCTTTTCTACTTGAAGAGCCCGCAGATTCCTCATACTCTAGTCAGCCGTTTTCCTTTTATATACAAGCTCCTCTACAACAAATACTATGTGGACGAGCTCTACAACGCAACCATCGTCAATCCCATGGTCAGAGGTTCGGAGTTTGTCTATAAGAACTTCGACCTGGCTGTTATCGACGGAGCGGTCGACGGGGCAGGAAACACGGCTAATTTCTTCGGTAAAATTTTGAGCTATTTCCAGACAGGACTCATCAAAGACTATGCTCTCATTTTTCTCCTGGGGGCCACTCTCTTGTTAGGACTATTGTTGTTTTAAAATGAATATACCGATATTAAGCATCATCACTTTCCTGCCGGCGGCTGGGGCGCTCCTCTTCATCTTCATCAATCGAGACAAAACAAAGCTCCTCCGTCAACTCGCCCTGATCCTGACCATTATCACCTTTTTGATCTCTCTGTTCCTCTTTTTCAATTTCAACGGAGCAACAGCGGATCCGCAGTTTGTCGAGAAATCCGGATGGATAGGACTCGGTATAGAATATCATCTCGGAATCGACGGCATCAGCCTCTTCCTCGTGCTCTTGACTACTTTTCTGATGCCTATCGCCATCCTCTCCTCCTGGACATCCATCCAGGATAAAGTCAAGGAGTATCTGATCTTCATGCTCATCCTGGAGACTGGAGTCATCGGCGTCTTCGTCTCCATGAATCTCTTCCTCTTCTATGTCTTCTGGGAGGCCATGCTCATTCCCATGTATTTCCTGATCGGCATCTGGGGAGGAAAGAGAAAAATATACGCCACCGTGAAATTCGTTCTGTACACCATGGTCGGCAGCCTGCTGATGCTGGTGGCCATCTTCGTTCTGTACTCCCTCTTCTTCAGGCAAAACGGTTTCTATTCGTTGAATATCTTCGAACTGCACACAATGCCTATTCCGCCGGACCTCCAGATCTGGCTGTTCGCCGCTTTCGGCCTGGCCTTTGCCATTAAAGTACCTCTGTTCCCCTTCCACACCTGGCTGCCTGATGCCCACGTCGAAGCCCCCACTGCCGGATCGGTTATTCTGGCCGCCGTTCTCTTGAAAATGGGAGCATACGGCTTTCTCCGTTTCGCCATGCCGCTTTTTCCCGATGCTCTGGCCAAGCTGCTTCCATACCTCGGTATCCTGGCTCTGGTAGGAATAATCTACGGCGGCCTGATGGCGCTCATCCAGAAGGATATCAAATCCCTTGTCGCTTACTCCAGTGTCAGCCATATGGGCCTCATCATGCTGGCCATATTTGCCTTGAATTTCGAAGGCATCCAGGGAGGCATCTACCAGATGCTCAATCATGGGCTGAGCACGGGGGCTCTGTTTCTCTGTGTCGGAATCCTTTACGAGAGATCCCACACCCGGCTCATCAAAGACTACGGCGGGGTTAGTAAACAGATGCCCGTCTTCTCAGTTTTTTTCCTCATCTGTTTGCTTTCGTCGGTCGGCCTGCCCGGCTTAAACGGATTTGTCGGAGAAATTCTCTGTCTGTTCGGCATCTTTCAAGCGAACAAAGTCCTGGCCATCCTGGGTGTGACAACCGTCATTCTGGCTGCGGCCTATCTCCTCTGGATGTTCCAGAGAGTGATGCATGGACCAATCACCAGCGACAAAGTCCGGTCCTTCAAAGATCTCAATAAAAGAGAAATAGTCTTTCTCGTTCCCATCGTGATTATGATGTTCTGGATGGGTATATTTCCTCAGACATTCCTCAGAAAAATGGACGCCTCCATCGAGCGCCTTTTGAATCAGGTCAAGAAACAGGAGATTGTGCTTACCGAGGTCCAGAAGGACCCTGCTGCGGTCTTGTCTCTCGATAGCATCGAGGTCATAGATGAAGAATCTCAAAAAGAAGAGGATCCCCGATGAACAGCTTCAATGCCCTTCTTCCGCTTTTGATCCTCGTTGTAGGCGCCCTTCTAGCCCTTATGCTCGAAGTTTTTCTCAAACGGGACAATAAAGATCATATCGCCTATCTGTCCATTGTGGGCCTCATCGGCTGCATCGCCGCATGTATTGTCTTCTGGAATGACATTCTGACTTACTTCGACGGCTATTTGATCCTCGACAATTTGGCTATCTTCTTTTCGGTTATCCTGGCTATCGCCACCTTGCTCGTTATCCTCCTATCGATGAAGTACATGGTCCTTCAAAATGTCAATATCGGTGAATACTATCCCCTGCTTCTTCTCGCCCTGTCCGGAATGTTCATCATGGTTTCCTCCCACAATCTTTTGGTCATTTTTTTGGGCCTGGAGGTTCTCTCCATGTCCAGCTACACTCTGGCCGGATTGAAAAGAGAGGATCTCAAATCTTCGGAAGCGGCTTTGAAGTACTTTCTCTTAGGCAGCTTCGCTTCCGCGTTTCTCGTTTTCGGACTCGCCTTTCTGTACGGCGCGACATCGACTACCGATATCTACCTCATAATCGCCTTCTTTCAGACTTCTTCATCCATGGGACTCACTGCACTTTTCGGGCTCGGGCTGATCATCATCGGCTTCGGATTCAAAATCGCCCTTGTCCCCTTCCACATGTGGACACCCGATGTTTATCAGGGAGCTCCCACTCCCATAACGGCCTTCTTTTCCGTAGGCCCCAAAGTAGCAGGATTCGCCGTCCTGCTGAGAATTTTTTATCCCTACTGGAAAGTGGCTGTCGACACCCAGGTCGTTTTCGCGGCCCTGTGGATTTTGAGCGTTTTAACGATGGTCGTGGGCAATTTTATGGCCCTCAGACAAACGAACATCAAAAGGATTCTGGCCTACTCTTCCATCGCCCACGCCGGCTACCTTCTGGTGGCCATCCTCGCCGGTGACAGTTCCGGTCTCATTTTTTATCTGACCGTCTATCTGTTCATGAATATGGGGGCTTTTGCAGCAGTGATCGCTCTCGGGAAAAAAGACGAGGAGCATCTGGAACTTGACGATTATGCAGGAATCGGATTCAAGTATCCCTGGATAGGGGCCACTCTTACGATATTCCTGCTCTCTCTAGCCGGATTCCCTCCAACCGGAGGCTTTTTAGCGAAATTTTATGTTTTTTCCGCAGCCGTCAGACAGGGACTCGAATCTCTGGTCATCATCGCCGTCCTGGCCAGTCTCGTCTCCGTTTTTTATTATTTGAGAATCGTCATCTATATGTACATGAAGGATCCCCTGCGGGATGTGGACATCAATTTGAACAATCCGGCCCTGTTCTTTGTCCTGTTCCTCTGTCTTTACGGCGTCCTGCAGCTTGGTCTTTTTCCAAAGAACGTTCTCATCCTCATCAACCAGGCTTTGAGTTCTTTGCCTTTCTGACCTACAAATTTTCCTCATTTCTCTTCTTGAAAACGACTAGCAGTTTGCCGTTACGAGAAAACTCTGCAATCTTTCTCAGTCTGCTCCTCTGGGACTCCAAGAATCTGTTGAAATAATTTAATAAGGCCGGAGCGGGTCATAAGCCGAATTCTGTTCCGCCTAAGCGGTGGTGGTTATTTATCTGACCCGCCGGTTGCCCGGAAGGTAAAGCGACCTACCCGCCCTAGGAGACGGGCCGCCTCATGAGGGCCAATTTGGTCTTGCTCCGGATGGGGTTTACCAAGCATCTGATGTCACCATCAGGCCGGTGAGCTCTTACCTCACCTTTTCACCCTTACTCTGCGGAAAGGCCGAGGCCAATCGCCGAGCGGTATGTTTTCTGTGGCACTTTCCTCCGATTGCTCAGAGTCGCCGTTAGCGACCATCCTGCCCTGTGGAGTTCGGACTTTCCTCCCCCTCTTCCCTGTCAAGAGAAGCGGGAGCAACCACCTCGCCCACTCCGGCCTTTATTTTAATTCCATACTGTTCGAGCTTCTTATAGAGATTGCTGCGCGGAGTGTCGATTTCCCGTGCAGTCTGCGAAATATTCCATTCATTCTCCTCCAGCTTGGAAAGAATGAATTCTTTCTCCGCCAAGTCCCTGAAATCTTTAAGACTTTTGACTTTTTTGACATCCGGAAGATAAATTTGAGTATCCCCGGAAATGACCTCAGGGAGATCCTTTCTTTCTATTGTATCCGAGTCGATTGTCACAAGTAACCGCTCGACGGTGTTTTTCAATTCCCTGACATTTCCCTTCCAAGTATATTTTATCATGGCTTCAAGGGCATCATCCGAAAACATCTTTTCTTTGAAATTATTTTCAATTGTAAAAAGCCTAGAAAAATAATCGATAAGAAGAGGGATATCCTCTTTTTTCTCCCTGAGAGGGGAGGAATAGATGGGGACGACATTCAGACGGAAATACAGATCCTCTCTGAAATTGCCATCCTTGATCTCCTTCTTCAAATCTTTGTTAGTAGCCGCGATCACCCGGACATCGACTTTATTCACTCTGCTGGAACCGACCTTTTGGACCTCTCCTTCTTCCAGGACCCGCAGAACTTTAGCCTGAGTTTTGAGGCTCATATCCCCTATCTCATCGAGAAATATTGTCCCTCCATCAGCCAGCTCAAACTTTCCCAGCTTCTTCTCTGTCGCTCCGGTAAAGGCCCCCTTGATATGGCCGAAGAGCTCACTCTCGATGAGTTCCTCGGGAATGGCGGCGCAGTTGACCTGAACGAAGGGCTCGTTTTCACGGAGACTGTTGCTGTGAATGCCTCTGGCGATAAGCTCCTTGCCCGTCCCGCTTTCACCATAGACCATGACAGTTGTGTTTGTCGGTGCGATCTTCGAGATTTCCTTCCACAGGTTTTTCATTGAGTTATGGTTGCCGATGAGGTCGTAGCGCTTTTCCGCTTTCTTGCGCAGGTCCTGACATTCCCGGCGCAGTTTGTTCTGACTGAGGGCGTTGCGGATGCTGAGCAGAACCCTGTCCCTGTGGAGGGGTTTTTCCAGGAAATCGAAGGCTCCGCTCTTCGTTGCTTCGACGGCCGTCTGAACCGTGCCGTGCCCCGAGATCATAATGATTTCAGGCGAATATGGCTTTTTTTTGAGCTCACTGAGCAGTTCCATGCCATCCATACCCGGCAGTTTAATATCGAGGAGAATAAGATCGAGCCCGACTGTTTCCT
Source organism: uncultured bacterium (assembly GCA_965603105.1). GTDB lineage: Bacteria > Acidobacteriota > Aminicenantia > Aminicenantales > Aminicenantaceae > CBFDBS01. The sequence continues at coordinate 1,591 of CBFDBS010000124.1, read as the reverse complement.
CAACGAGTTCAAGCGCCTCTTCGGCGCTGCCAATCTCAAGAAAAGAATAACCCTCATACTCGAGAATCATCTTCAAGGATTTCCGGATATTCTCTTCGTCGTCCACGACCAATATTTTCTCTTTGCGCTGGTTTTTCGGCATCCTTTATCCTCTTTTTTTTATATCTGATTTTAGGAGAGCCTTGTTTATCTTACTATGATAAGGTAACAAGTAACAAAGGGCAAGCCGCTCTCATTGGCATCTCCAAAACCTTGATATAAATTTAGATTTTTTCGGGGGGGTGACACGGCTTCCTTCAAGAGCCCGGCGGCACCCTGCTCCGTCTGAGGAACATTGTGGAGGGTGGGTTGGGTCTTTGACGAGGACGAAGCAAGATGCACCGGGCACTCCTCCAGCCGTGACACCAATTCAAAAGAGATATCTCATGGGATTAGAGATGCTTCCCTTATCATATTGTTTTGCAAAGAGGATTCTTGTAAGATGAAAAACTGCCATGTGGAAACCTCTGTATCTCATTCTTCTGGTCATTCTTATTGGAATTATCGGATTCCATTTGATCGAAGGGTGGTCATACTTCGACAGCCTGTATATGACTATTATCACCATCTTCACAGTCGGCTTTAAAGAAGTCCGAGACCTGTCCCCCTTGGGAAGAGCGTTCACCATCTTCATAATCATGGGAGGTGTGGGCACAGCTCTGTTCGCCTTTTCAAAAATCGCCGAAATCGTTTTTGAAGGAGGAATCAGAGAATCCTGGCGGAGAAGAAAAATGGAAAAACAACTTCAAAATCTGCAAGACCATTTCATCATCTGCGGATACGGGCGTATGGGAAAAATCGTCAGCGAAAGACTCGCCGAAGAAAAGCTTCCCTTTGTTATCATCGAAAGCAATCAGTCCAAAATCGATGAGATCAGAGAGGAAAGAAAATATCTGTTCATCTCAGGTGATGCTACCCAGGAGGATGTCCTCCAACAAGCGGGCATCAGAAAAGCGAGAGGCCTGGCCTCTCTCCTTCCCTCGGATGCCGACAATCTCTACCTCGTTCTCACAGTTCGTCTGATTCATCCTTCTCTTTTCGTACTCTCCAAGGTTGTCGATGAAGAGGCCGAGAAAAAAATCCTGCAAATCGGGGCCAACAAAGTGGTCAGCACCTATAAGCTCAGCGGCCTGAAAATTGCTCAAGGTCTCATCCGGCCGACCGTCGTCGACTTTCTGGATCTGATCATCAGGCGAAAAGAACTGTCTCTATATATGGAAGAATACACAATAAAAAAAGAAAGCCAGCTCATCACAAAGACAATATCCGAGCTCAAAATCCGACAGCGAGCCAACGTCATCGTCGTGGCTGTGAAAAAACCTGGTAAAGAAATCATCTTCAATCCCATGTCCAATTTCGAAATTGAAACGGGTGATACACTTCTTGTCCTTGGAGATAAAAAAGGCATTCAGCGATTTGAAAACATCTTTATTTTAGCAGCATCTTGAATAGAATTATCGGGCGGGAATCTCTTCCGTCATTCCACCCGTTCACAAGATTCATGCCACTGATTCGGGGATTCCATCATCTTGGAGGGGAATGTGCAAAGAAT
>CBFDBS010000123.1:0-7583 GCA_965603105.1 uncultured bacterium | reverse complement strand
AGGACTCGCGAAATCAGAAGATGGGAAGACTTTTTCAAAATTACGAGAACTGTATTGATTTTGCCGAGAAAAAATTATAATATCTTTTTCTCATTATTTTTTATTCATCATTTTTTTGGGAGGAATAATTATGGATATTGCCGCTATCGAAAGGGCAAAAGAACATTTTGCCAAGCTTCTTGAAGTTCAGATGGAGCGCATGCACAAAGTCAAAACCGCTTCCGAGTGGATCGACTTCAACCAGGTTAAGCCGATCGTCATCGGTATCATCGGCGGGGATGGGATCGGGCCCTCCATTGCTCAAGAATCCCAACGTATTCTCGAGCACATGCTCAAAGAAGAAGCGGAAGCCGGAAAAGTGGAATTCCGGGTGATCGAAGGACTGACTATCGAAAATAGGGCTGCCCAGAACATCACCATTCCTGAAGACGTGTTAGAAGAGATCAAGAAATGTCATGTCACTCTCAAAGGCCCCACCACCACTCCGCGCAAAGGCGATCCCTGGCCGAACATCGAAAGCTGCAATGTGGCTATGCGCAAAGAGTTAGATCTTTTCGCCAATGTCCGTCCCGTCAAAATCCCTCGACAAGGGATCGACTGGATGTTTTTCCGGGAAAACACCGAGGACTTATACGCTCTCGGCCCCTACGGTCTCGAAGTGGACGAAGACATCGCCATCGATTTCCGTTTGATCACCGCGCCTGGTTCCGACCGCATCTGCCGGCTGGCTTTCGAGCACGCCAAAAAGAACGGCCGCAGCCGGATCACCTGTGTGACAAAGGCCAATGTCGTCAAGACGACAGACGGCCGTTTTCTTGAGAATTTTTATCGAATAGCCAAGGAATACCCCAATATTCAGGCCGACGATTGGTATATCGATATCATGACGGCCAAGCTGGTCGATGAGAAACGCCGCCGTGACTTCCAGGTCATGGTACTTCCCAATCTCTATGGAGACATCTTGACGGATGAGGCGGCCGAGTTCCAGGGAGGAGTCGGAACCGCGGGCAGTGCCAACATCGGCAAGCAGTATTCTATGTTCGAAGCGATCCATGGATCCGCACCCCGTATGGTCACGGAAGGGCGCGCCAAATATGCCGATCCGGCCAGTATGATGAGGGCTGCGGCCATGCTCATCAACCACATCGGATATCCCGAGAGAGCCAAAAAATTTGAAATGGCTCTGGACATCTGCGGCCAGTATGAGAAGAAGTTGGTCATCACCGGACGCGATACCGGGGTAACGGGGGCGGCCTTTGCGGATTATGTCATGGAAACCCTGCATGATCCCAACCTCCAGCAACGCTGGGAGGAATACACCAAAGTCGAGTAAAATTAGGTATTTATACAATTAACTCATAAAAGGAGGTCTTATCATGAGAAAAAAGATTGCTCTTATCGGCGGAGGCCAGATCGGCCAAATTCTTGCCATGCTCGCAGCCCAGAAGGAAATGGGTGACATCGTCGTCCTGGACATTGCCGACTATGTGAATCCCGTCAAGGGAAAAGCTCTGGACTTGATGGAAATGGCACCCCACGGCAATTATGATGCCAATATCAGCGGAACTTCAGACTATGCTGACATCGCAGGATCTGACGTGGTCATCATTACGGCCGGAAAACCCCGTCAGGCCGGAATGACCCGGGAGGATCTGCTCAATACCAACATTAAAATCATCAGCGATGTCGCCAAAGGCGTCAAAGAGAATGCCCCCAATGCTTTTTGTATCGTCTTGACCAATCCGCTGGATGCGATGGTTTACGTATTCCACAAGATCACCGGATTCCCCAAGAGCCAGGTTATCGGTATGGCAGGAACTCTCGACACCGCCCGTTACCGCTCCTTCCTGGCCATGGAACTGGATGTTTCTGTGGCTGACATCGCCGGAACAGTCCTTGGAGGGCACGGCCCGACTATGGTTCCCCTCCCCAGGCTGACCACGATTGGTGGAGTCCCCTTAACAGAAATCGCCGACCAGGAATTGATCGACCGCGTTGTGGACAGAACCCGCAAAGCGGGAACGGAAATCGTTCAGCTTTTCGGTAAAGGCTCGGCTTTCTTCAGCCCCGCCTGGAGCGCCATTGTTATCGCCGAATCCTTTCTCAAAGACAAAAGACGGATCCTTCCCTGTGCGGCACTCTGTGAAGGTGAATACGGAATCAACGGCCTGTTCATCGGCGTTCCCTGCCTGATCACAGCCAAAGGAATGGAGAAAATCTACGAGATCCGATTGAACGATGATGAAAAGGCGTTGCTGGCCAAAACTCAGGAGGCAGTCCAGAACACTGTTAATGAATGCAATACCCAGGGCATCTGATTTTCCTTTTTCCAAGAGATTAAAATGGCTGAACATCACATCGAAACGCCTGTCTCAGATGAGGTCATAGAACAACTCAGGGCCGGTGACAGTGTTTTTATCACCGGCTATCTGTTCACGGGAAGAGACTCCGCCCATAAGAAACTGATCGAGCTCATTGAGGAAGGGAAAGAACTCCCCCTCGACGTTAAAGGGCAGATCATCTATTATGTGGGCCCCACACCTGCACGGCCTGGAAAAGTTATCGGCTCAGCCGGACCGACAACCAGCTACAGGATGGATTCCTTCGCCCCGACTCTCCACAAACTCGGACTCAAAGGCACAATTGGCAAAGGATTGAGGAATGAAGAGGTTAAAGATTCTCTTAAAGAGCACAAAGCCGTCTATTTAGCCGCTGTAGGAGGTGCAGGGGCACTCATCTCCCAGAGCATTGTCGAAGCTGAAGTGATCGCCTACCCGGAGTTGGGACCTGAAGCCATCAGAAAAGTCAAGGTCAAAGAATTCCCCTGCATCGTGATCAACGATATGTACGGCGGAGATCTCTACGAAGAAGGGAAAAAAGAGTACAGGAGAGCAGACTAGAACAACAAAAATCATCAGAATTCAGACATCTCGTCCGATTCTAAAATGAATTTCCGACGAGCCGGCACGAAGGAGGGAGTGTTCTATATGAAACCTGGTAAAGCCGTTCTGTTTCTGATCCAGCAATGGCAATAAACAAAAAAGGAAAATCTTATGAAAATTCATGAGTACCAAGCCAAAGAGATCCTTAAAAAATTCGGCGTCCGTATTCCCCGGGGAGAAGTGGCGGAAACACCTGTCGAAGCCAAAAAGATCGCCGAAGACATTGGTCCCAGAGTCGTGGTCAAAGCGCAAATCCATGCCGGAGGCAGAGGAAAAGGAGGCGGCGTCAAACTCGCCCAAAATCCGGATGAAGCGGAAAAAATCGCCCAAGAAATCCTGGGGATGACTCTCGTCACCCACCAGACCGGTCCTGAGGGAAAAATTGTCAAGAGAGTTTTAGTGGAAGAGGCTCTGGATATCGGCAGGGAGCTGTATCTCGGCATAGTTATTGACAGAGCAAAGGAAGCACCGGTGATCATGGCTTCATCCGAAGGGGGTGTCGAGATCGAAAAGGTAGCCGCTGAAAAGCCTGAACTCATCTTCAAGGAATACATCGTTCCAGCCACCGGATTCCAAATGTTCCAAGCGAGAAAACTGGCCTTCAAACTCGGCCTCAAAGGGGACACCTTCAAACAGGCGGTCAAATTCATCATGAGCCTTTACCGGGCTTTCGAAAAATCAGACGCGTCCCTGGCTGAAATCAATCCCCTGCTCATCACTCAACAAGGAGATGTCCTGGCACTGGATGCCAAGATGAACTTCGACGACAATGCCCTCCTCCGTCATCCTGATATCAAGGAAATGAGAGACCTGTATGAGGAAGATCCCCTGGAAGTTGAAGCTTCCCATTTCGACCTCAACTACATCAAACTGGATGGGAATGTGGGCTGCATGGTCAATGGAGCCGGACTGGCTATGGCGACAATGGACATTATTATGTACTCAGGAGGAATGCCGGCCAATTTTCTGGATGTGGGTGGAGGAGTTTCAGAGGAAGCGGTAAAAAATGCCTTCAGAATCCTCATCTCCGACAAGGATGTCAAAGCCGCATTGATCAATATTTTCGGTGGGATAGTCCGCTGCGACCTGGTCGCCAACGGGATCGTCAAGGCAGCCAAAGAACTGGGCCTCGAAATCCCTATGGTCATCAGGCTGGAAGGAACAAACGTAGAAATTGGGAAGAAAATATTGGAAGAATCCGGACTCGAATTTTACCCTGCGTCAAGCATGAAAGAGGCCGCAGAAAAAGTCGTCCCCCTTGCCCAATAACAACCGAGGAGTCAACCATGAGCATACTCATAGATGAAAACACAAAAGTCGTCGTCCAGGGAATAACCGGCGGAGAAGGGACATTCCACACCGAACGCATGCTGGAGTACGGCACACAGGTCGTAGCAGGAGTGACACCCGGCAAAGGAGGTCAAACTCATCTGGAAGTCCCTGTGTTCAACACCGTCGCCGACGCGGTGAACGAAACTGGAGCCAATGCCTCCGCCATCTTCGTCCCTCCATATTTTGCGGCTGATGCCATCATGGAAGCAGCCGATTCAGGAGTGGATCTCGTCGTCTGCATCACAGAAGGAATACCGACTTTCGACATGATCAAGGTAAAACAGTTCCTTAAAGAAAAAGGCTGCCGCATGATCGGACCCAATACACCGGGGATCATTTCTCCGGGGAAATGCAAAATTGGCATTATGCCCGGCCATATCCACACCCAGGGATCCATCGGGATCATTTCCAGATCAGGAACTCTCACTTATGAAGCGGTCCAACAGGTCTCCCTGCAGGGATACGGTCAATCAACGGCCATCGGCATCGGTGGCGATCCCATCGTTGGACTTCAGTACATCGAACTCCTCAAACTGTTCAAAGAGGATAACGATACAGAAGCCATCATCCTGATCGGGGAAATCGGCGGGACCGCCGAAGAAGAGGCCGCCGAATTCATCACCGCAGAGTTTCCAAAACCAGTTGTCAGTTTCATCGCCGGTCAGACAGCTCCACCCGGTAGACGCATGGGACATGCGGGGGCAATCATCGCCGGAGGAAAAGGAACGGCTATGGAGAAAATGGAAGCCCTCGAGTCAGCCGGAGTCCATGTGGCCAAGAGTCCAGCAGATATTGGGACCAAAATCAAAGAAGCTCTGAACTGATTAAAGAGCTTCTATTTTTCCCAACTCATATAGGGAATGACCGGAAGTGTTTCCTGCCGAACGACACGGTAGACAGGAAATATATCGCTTTTCTCGGGCACCAGATTAAAACTCCAGTAGCGAATCAATCCATACTGTGATTCCGGTTCGAGAAGACAGGGAATCAAGTTGGAAGCAGGTTGGGCACAGGAGATAAAATAATCGCCCTTCTTTACAACTGCTTGGATGTTTTTCTTTTCGACCTCCAGCTCTTGGGGGGGAAGATAATCGTATTGGGCAGCAATGATATCCGAGATCTGATAGGTTTCCACATCGAGATAGACGTCCTGGGTGAAAATTCCGACTTCGATGCTGTGGTCGAAGAGATTCTGCACCATGTCCGTTAAACCGGCCGGGATGATGTATCCCAGAGGCCGAGAGACACTTTTTATCGGTTCCACTGCCGGAAACCAGTTTTGAACGACCTCTTCCTCCACTCTGTACTCAACGGGATATAGAGAAGGAGTGATATCGGCGGCGGTTAATGTATCACCGGCCTTTTTGTCGACGGCTAGAACTCCCCTGACAGGCGAAGCCGAGCGTACAAATCTCTGGATAGTCAAGGTCGGCTGGCTTTTTTCCCGGGCATATTTCATTCTCAGGTGGACCAGATCGTCTTCCCTGTAGACTTTTGCCCTGGCCAAAAGTTCTCCCCGGAGATTCCGGACAGACGACAGGATTTCTTCTCCGTGCCGGGCGGCGCTGTCCATCAAAAAACGAATCCCGAAATACTGCCAGGTCGTCCTCGCTTCGAGAGTATCGATATCGTGACGCGAGGCTCCCTCTTGGATGAAGGAAAATGTCTCATAAATTCCCAGACTGTTGCGGCCGTCATTGAGGTCCGTCGTGCTGTAGCGCATCATGGATTCACGACTGCGGCTGTCCTCGGGACGGTAAGTCACACCGGCGGATGAGTCGATTCCCATCTGCTGAGTGACAAGATATTCCTTATAGGTGATCTTTTTTTCCGCAAGAGCCTTCTCAACCTCGGACAGCATCTTATCACGTGAAAAACTTTGAAGACTAGGATGGATGTTCACATTCGAGACACAGCCGATTGATACCCTGTAGTAATCATCTCCTTTTTCGTGCACATCCAGTGTTATTTCAGGCAACCATTCTCTGAAAATCCGGTGTAAGGCTCTCACTTCCGGGGCTTCCAATTTAACATGGTCCCGGTTGAGATCCAAATCCTGCCCGTTGCGCCGTTGGTCGAATCGATTCCCGAAGGGATTGGCCTGTGGGATAATCAATACATTCATACGGCGAAGAAGAGGCTTGAGCTCTCCAACGGCCAAATCCCGGAGGATCTTGAGAGCGGCCTCCTTGGCCGACTGTTCGTTGCCGTGCTGTGCTGCCACAAGCAGGAAGGAAGGCTTGTTCCGATTCAGATCTTCGGATCGACGTATCCCCTCCTCCGTTAAAATGCATAAATACAAATCCTTTGCTTCATACTGTCTCGTTCCGTAGGACTTCCCTATCACCTGGATCTGCAGTTCCTTTGAAAAAAAAGACAGCTCACTCAGAAAAAGTCCGATATCCTCATTCTGAGTGTATTGTGTGTATTTGGACTTTTCCCCTGGTGTAAGGACTGTTTGAGCGTAGATGGAAAAAGATAAAACGAGCACACACAACACAATAACGATTGGTTTAAAAAATATTTTTTGAAGAATCATTCTCCGCTCCTGTCAAATATATAAGTCACGAATATCCCTCAAGCTCCCTTCCATCCCCGGTCTGGAGCATTCAAAACATTTCAGCCGGCTGTAAAATAGAAATAGTCAAAAACGAACCTGGCGATCTGGGCGATCACATCCTCGATGTCAGATGTTTCATCCTCTGTGTCTTTGGCGAAAATGGTCAATACGACATGGCCCAGATTTTCAGGCAGGTAGAGGATTCCCACATCATTGACCGTTCCCCCTATGGTCCCTGTTTTATGGGCAACCGTCACTCCCCGGGGAAGGTCGCCTTTGATCCGCCTTGTCCCGGTTTGGCATTCCAGCATGACCGAAATGATATGTTCGCAACTTGGATCATCCAGTATCTCTTTTTTAAATATTTTTTCGATAAGAACATTCATGGCCTGGGGTGTGCTCTGGTCCTTGATGACCTGGCTGAAATTTGCCGTTGCCTCTTCAAACGCCTGAGGATTTTCTCTCATTTCCTTGCGGTAGGATTGCATCACTTCATCGATGCCCATTCCTGTGTATTTTCCAGGATCGGCACCGATGGCTTCCAGGATCAATTCCTGACATGTCCTGTCAACCGTGATTCCATCGATTCCGAATGACTGAAGGCGGCTGTTCACATTCTCAGGTCCGACTTTGGTCACCAAAAGATCGGTGGCTGAATTGTCGCTGATTTTCATCATCAAGTTGATCAGGTTGCGGATTGAAAGTTTTATTCCAGGAACATCCAAATCCGACAGCATCCCGCTCCCGAG
>CBFDBS010000122.1:0-7589 GCA_965603105.1 uncultured bacterium | reverse complement strand
CACTCATTTATATACGTAAACGGAGGCTGTTTCGTTCGGCACATTGGATATTTTTAAAAAAGGGAAGCCATTGATCTTGGAGATCGGTTCCTATATAAATATTCATATTCGTATCAAGCGTTCAGGAATTCTTGCAATGGATGTCTCCAGAATCGTTTCTAAGATGGACAGCCTGTACGAGTTCGACAGGGAGCCGGTTTCTCCACACAAGCTTCAGGGGGGCGCTAAATTTGCCGGCCTTTTCGCGGGTGAGCACGTGGCGGCCACGGAATTTGTGATCGGCGCCTTCTTCGTTCTGCACGGTGTCACATTTTCAGACTTGATCTTCGGCCTTCTTATCGGAAACATGCTGGCAGTTCTTTCCTGGGCCTTTGTCTGCGCGCCTATCGCCACTCGGACGAGGCTGACTCTCTACTGGTATCTCAGGAAGATAGCCGGTCCCGGATTGAACTTGATCTATAGCATTGCCAACGCCGTGCTCTACTGCATTTTGGCAGGGGCCATGATTGCCGTTTCGGCCACGGCTGTAGGATTGATTTTTGGAATCACTCTGCCCTCCCCTTCGGATATCCTTCCGCCGAGTTTTGAATGGGTGGCTTTGACTTTGAGCATCGGAATTGTATTCACTCTTCTTGCAGTCTTGGGTTTTGAAAGGCTGAGCCGCTTTGCTCAGATCTGCTCACCGTGGATTTTTGTCGTTTTTATCGCCGGGGCAGTGGTCATGCTGGCCAGGCTGGGTGTCCATCCGAACCTGAACAATCTGTTCGAGGTGGCCCGGACGAAAATCTGGAACGGGGTACCCGGCCCTGGGCAGGAAAAGTTCGGTCTTTGGCACATCCTGTTTTTTGCCTGGTTCTGCAACCTGGCCATGCACATCGGTCTTTCGGATATGGCGCTTTTCCGTTATGCAAAGAAATGGACCTATGGTTTCTATTCCGCGTTCGGGATGTATCTCGGTCATTTTGTCGCCTGGATCTGCTCGGGGGTCATGGTCGCTGCCATCGGACGGGACATGCATCCAGGTCTGATGGCCTATGAGGCGCTTGGTCTGGCGGGTGCTGCCGGCGTTTTCATCGCCGGCTGGACGACAGCCAATCCGACGCTTTACAGGGCCGGGCTGGCTCTTCAGGCTGTCACTCCCAACTGGCCCCGCTGGAAAATCACAATGACCGCCGGCTTCTTGACGACTGTCTTATCTTGTTTTCCTGTCTTCTTCATGAAACTTCTTGATTATGTGGCCATCTACGGATTGATCTTGATGCCCATAGGGGCTGTTGTTTTTTCCGAGTTCTGGATTTTGCCAAAATTGGGATTGGAACAGTACCGGGCTGAAAAAGAGCGTTGGTTCCTCAATTGGCGGGCTTTGGCTGCCTGGCTGGGGACGCTGCTGGCTTGCTTTTTTATGCCTCTGCACCTGTATTTCCGATGGCTTCCCGGCTATGCACTGGCCGTCATTCTGTACACGGGTTTTCAATATGTGAAGAGGAAATGACATGGGAAGAATGGCTTTAGCTGTGCTGTCTGCGATTTTTTTGGCGGCCTGCCTTGTTTTTCCTGTCCTCCATTTTTTGGGCACAATGAGGGCTCAGGAATTCAAAACGCTTTTTTTTCTGGTCTCTTTAGGGTGGTTTATCTGCAGCTCTCTCTGGCTGTGGACAAAAAAGAGAAAGAAGAGCTAGCCCAGCCTCTTCACGAGTCAGGTGTTCTGCCTGACAGTTCAAAGTGGTACTGTCCTGAGCCTACCTGGATGACCAGAGCTGTGTCCGTCTCATCGACCATTTTGATCCCTTCTATACCAGTCAGGAAATGCCCCCCTGTATAGACCTGTACGGACTTATCCCTCAGTACCAATTCTTTTAGGTTGATTTTGGGCAATGTGATTTCAGCCTCACAGTTGACCGGGATGGTGACCTTGATCTCCATTGCCCCGTCTGTCCGCTTCCACTCCGATCGAACCTCTCCCCGGATGGTCAAAAGCGAACCGGAGGCGTAAGCCAGGTCTCGAACCATCTGTGGTCTGATTTGTATCTTTTCAAATCCCTGAGAACCTTCTTTTTGATCGATACCGGCCAGGGCTCTGTAAAACCAGGCTCCGTAGCTGCCGAGCATGGGATGATTGTGGGAATTCATTTCGGGGCCGGTTTTTTCCTGCCATAGTTCCCAGAGTGTTGTCGCTCCCCGCTCGATCATATATCCCCAGGAGGGATAGGTGGTCTGGGTGGCCAACTCATAGGCCAGAGTTGACTGGTTGGTTTTGAGGAGGACATCCAATAAATACCGTGTGCCGATAATGCCGGTAGTCAGATGGGTGTTGTTTTTATAAAGGATGTCCGTGACCAGGTTATGAATGACACCTCCTCGAGAAGTTTGCTCCGGCATGTCCAGAAAGAGTGGCAGCGTATTCGCCGTTTGTGTGTTGGGGATATATCCTCTCAACTCGGATGAGTAGAATCTGTCGTTGAATGCGGAGCGAATCCTTTCTGCCAGTTGGGCGTAATCTTCGTTGTCATCTGTTTCCCCCAAAACCTGGGCGATGCGGGACAAGAGAACTGCATCGTAGTAGTAATAAAACGAAGAGATCAAACTTCCGGGAGTTTTATCGATAGAGATCCAATCCCCGTAGCGGCTGAAAGTCAGCAGGTTTTTTTCGGCCATCGCCGTCAAAGAATCCACGTATTTTTTCAGCCCGTCATAGTGATCCTCGAGGATGCGTTGGTCTCCATTAAAAAGATACATGGACCAGCAGAGCAATGGATAGGCAGTGCCCCAGGCGGGATCGGCCGGCCGGCCACCCCAGATAAAAGGAACTGTATCTGTTAAAGTGCCCTTTTTATCCTGGACGTCGCTGATATCATTGATGAACTTTGTATAGAAAGCGGCCATGTCAAAATTCATCAGTCCCCCTTCGGCCGTCAGATGGGCATCTCCCAACCAACCCATGCGTTCATCCCGCTGTGAACAGTCCGTAGGAATGCTGTGCAGGTTTGTCTTGAATGCCCAGAGGAAATTTTGCTGCATCTGGTTGAGAAGGGGATTGGAACAGAAGAAGTTACCTGTCTGCTCGACCGCTGTGTGGACGACGCAACCCCGTAGGGTGTCCAGAGTGGGAACGCCCGGGAAACCGGTCAGCTCCACATACCGGAATCCGTGATAGGTGAACCGGGGTTCATAGATTTCCTCCCTGCCGCCTTTGAGGATGTAGATGTCTTCAGCGCTTGCCTGTCTCAAATTTTCCCGGTTGATTTTTCCGTTCGGATAGAGGAGCTCGGCAAAACGCATCCGGACCCGTGTTCCCTCTGCGCCTTTGACGCGGAGCTGAGCCCAACCGCTGAAGTTCTGGCCCATATCGTAAATGTAGACTCCCGGTGCCGGGTTGGTGATTTTTTGAGGAACGATTGTGTCCCGGACCTGAATGGGCGGCAGCATCTGTGAGACGAGGAACCCTCGAGGACTTATCGCCAACGCCGCCTCCTCCCAGCCGGTGTCATCAAAGCCGGGCAAATCCCAGCCCGGGATTTCCAGCCGGGCGTCGTAGATTTCCCCGTCGTAAAGACTGTCTGAGACAATAGGGCCGGGCATAGATTTCCAGCTGTCGTCGGTGTGGATGACAATTTCCTCGCCATCCTCCGTCTTGATATGAAGCTGAAGAATGAAGGCCTTTGATTTGTACCAGCCGCTTCCGAGAACGGAACAGACCGCGTTTTGTCCTTGGCGGAGAAAATCCGTGACATCATATGTGGAATATAGAACTCTCTTATCATATGTCGTCCAGGCCGGATCGAGGACATTCGTGCCGACTTTTTTTCCGTTGATCCGAAGTTCATAGTAGCCGAGGCCGCTGACAAAAGCTCTGGCCCTGATCGGAACGCTCTCTAAATCGAATTCCTTTCTGAATTGATTGTGCTTTGTGATCCACTTGGCTTCCCATTCTTCGCTCTCGAAAAATGACGTGTCGAATCTTGAAATCTGGCTGTAAGGGCTGGGAGTATCCTCGGCATCCCAGTAGCGCACCTTCCAGTAATAGGATCTGTTGCTTTCAAGGTCATTTCCGCTGAATTCGATTTGGGCGGTCAGTGAGGAGACGACCTTATCTGAATCCCAGATGTCGCCTTCCTGCGCTTCAGGCGAAGAGGAAATGATGATCTGGTAGGCGCTCTGCTTCTGTCCTCTTCTGGCGTGTTCGGGGATCCAGGAGAATCGGGGTATTTGCATGTCGATTCCCAGGGGATCGGTCAGGTATTCGCAGCGCAGATTTCCGGGAGGCTGAGGACCGGGCAGATTCTGGGCGGGTAGGAATGAGATCAGAAAATAAAAACAAAAAAAGAAGGTCAAGAATGGCTTAAACTTTTGGAGAAAACCCATGTGAGGCTCCTTTTTCCTGTCTGCAACGATTGTACCCGATTGGCAGCAAAAGGAAAACCGGTTTGAAAATCTAAATTTCGATGGTTCTCTTTCTTTCCATTTATTTTACTCACACAAAATTCAAGTGAACCTTTACCGGAGGGGATAAAATCTATTGATTTGAATAGCCGGTTACGTATTCCAGGATTTCCAGTTCAACGGGCTGAAAGGATGTCAAATAGCCGATACGGATATGGCCGGAATCGCAGTAGTCAAATTCTTGAAACGTCGTATCCAATGGAATCCAGCCCGCTTCCCCCATGTAAACCTCGTTCCACCCATGTTGTCCGAAGGCTCCTCCGTTATCATTGAAGTAGACTCCTCCCATGACCATGCGGGAAGGGATGCCTACGGCCCGGCAGAAGGCGGCGAACAGTCTGGAGTGGGCTCCGCACTCACCTTTTCGTGTGTCATAGGTTTGCCGGGCGGACCCTCCGGGAATCGCTCCGGCGATTTCCGTCCCCACCCAGCGGGCAAGAAGGCGGGCGGCCTCCCAACTGTCCCGGGCGTTTTCTGTCAGTTCATGTGCCTTTTTGATCAGAACCGGATCGTTTGATTCGATCATGAGCTCCGGTTCGAGAAAGGGCATCAGATCCAAATTATCTTGGAGGTTCCTGGGCGGGAAAGGAGGCGCATTGTTGCCGTCGTACCGATTGTGTGAGATCTCGAACACGCCTTCGATTCTGTTGTCGGTGACGGTCCCTTCAAACCGCTGGCCGGGAACATTCAGGGCTGCGGCAGAGATGGTCTCCCCGGCCGATCGGATTATCGCTCTGACTTTCATGTGGGATATCTTCTGATGATCCGGGATCCGCGTCTCCACTTTGGCCAGAATCCGGTTGTCGATACTCGCCCGCTTGATTCTGTTTCGGACACCGGCATCGGTCAGATAGGTGACTGTATCATCGCTGATGTGAGTCCGGATGGGCTGCCTGCTTTCCCGGTCCAGCCAGATTTTTCCGCTCAAACCTAAAGTCAGGTCTTTCATGCCAAACAGCAAACAATTGTGTTCAGCTTCTTCGATGATGATTTTATCTTCACCGATATAGGTGTAGATCCTCTCCAGTATTCTTCCCCGGGTTGGGTCAAGGAGCCTGTAGGTTTTTTCCTGCAGGCCGTCTTTCCCCAGTTCCTGTGTCAAAAGTTCCGTCAATTGGTATTCATTGGTTAGGACTCCGGATTCAAGTACGATGGTTGTGAGGGTCCCCTTGGGTTTTGGAATGTATTGCGCTTTATTCCCTTCGATAGTTATGGTCGAGCCTGTGTGCATTTGGCCTGCTCTTACATCTGCATCGTAGTAGATCATATTTAGAGTATCAGGATCGTAGTGGCATACCTCCCGCGTGTTCAGGTTGAACGGCTGTTCGAGGAGGGTCAGTAGAGCTACTGATTTGGTGTCCGTTTTAGTCAGGTTTCCTGAATCCGGATCGACCGAGGAGATTGTCTCAGAGTAGCCGATGAGGCTTCCCGAGATTTCGATAGCATAGTATGTCCTTTCTTCTCCTCCCGAGCAGCAGATAAAAAAGAACGATAGGATGGCAGCGATTGAAAGGCATTTCAGTTTAAAAAAAGTGTCCTTATGAGAGAACCTTTTGTCTCCAATTTTCATGTTTTCGCTCTCCTTTGGGCAAACATTTTTAGGGCCATAGTATCTCCGGGTTGTCATTGTCCGGCCTGTCTTCAGGGCCGTATCCGTCTGACATGAACAACTCTGTCGTTGGCGGAAGGAAAAGGGAACAATTTATTTAATCAGTTTGACTTCCGATTTGATCTCCTGGGTTTGGGGGATCTCGAGTCCCTGGGAGCTGACGATGATTATCCCGTCAGACGTCCCGTCAGACGTCATTTTAACGAATATCCCTTCTTTATAGGCAAAATAGAATGTCCCGCTGCCTGTCAATTCGCCTTCGGAGAGGAGTTCCATTCCCTGCTGTTCGGTTGTCCCTTCATAAGTGCCCTGTGTCTTGACTTCGATTCTCACACATTCGTAGCCCTCGACGGTTTCAAAACCCTCAAGTGTATAGGTATTGACAAAGTGCATGGTGGATTCTCCGGTTGAGCGCGTCTGAGTGATGGGAACAGTGCTTGTCCAGGAATCTCCTATTTTCACTGGATCTTGAGCCAGATCAGGAAAACGGTCCTGAAAATCTCCGGACAAATCGCGGATTCCGTCAGAATCCATGTCGATTTTCAATTCTTCGACACCCAGGAGTTCGAGTTCCTTTCCCGCTGGAGAGAGGATCAAATCGAAGCTTTTTCCAACGGCCTGGCTTGTGTCGGGAGAGAGTTCTCCCTGGGTTGAGGCATAATAGGCGTCCATGGCCTGGAGGGTGACTTTGAGCTGCAGGTTGTTGTCTTTTTTTCCTTTTGATTCGAAGGAGACGGTGTCCGATGATTTCCCTTCGACTTCCTGGATCTGTCCCATGATGTCCAAAGTCTGAACAAGTTCGGTGCTGGATTCATAAGTGAGACTCTGTCCTTCCGGAAAGCGGTATTTGAGGATAAGGCCTGTATCAGGATTTCCCCAAACGTTGACGGTCTTTGACGTGCAACCCGAAAGAAAGCATAGGCCAAAAACAAGGGGAGCAAGAATCAACCATATGTGTCTTTTTTGTTTGCGGTGCATGAAAACCTCCTAAGAAAAATTAATAATATTGGATACAACATTAGGAATACTGTGCTATATCCACATTTATTTTATATGAACTGAATTTGTTCCAGCAAGACTTAATGTTATCTCCTGGGATTTTTGTCGGAAAAGATAGGATATCCTTTATCGATCCAATCGCCAATCTGTTTTTCACCGGCCAGGTCGACCAGAAGCCTTCTTCTTTTAATGATGGGGATATTCCACCTTCCCGATGTCAGAGTGTCTTTGAAAATGAGGATGTGGGGCAGAGAGGGGAGTTCTGTCGTATTCAAGTGGTTGAGAGCCAATTCGTTCCCGTAGGATCCGCCGATGGCGATTTCGTCCCATTGGCCGTATTTTTTAATGAATTTCAGCCCTGTATCCAGATTTTCATCCAGGCAGACAAGAACGAATTTGAAGCGAAAGTTTTCGTGTTCGAAGGGGAGATCCTTTTTGAGTTTCTTGATTTTTTCTATGTTATCGGGGGCGGTGCAGAATCCGATGTTCGTCGCGCCGAAATAGTAAACCACTAAAAAATCCTGCTGTTTATCTTTCTGGG
>CBFDBS010000121.1:0-7607 GCA_965603105.1 uncultured bacterium | reverse complement strand
CCGGAGGTCTCCTTTTCAGTTGAATGATCTCTTGATGAGCTTGTCGATGGATTCCTCCTTCCCCCCAGAGAGCGGAGAGATACGGAATTTGTAGCTGTAGGCTTTGGCGGGGAGCATGTACTCTGGATGGGGACGGGCTCCCCAGCTGTTGTCGCCTCCGACACCCATCTGCTTGTAATCGATGTTGAATGTTAAAAAATTACGGTTGTTCAATTCGAAGGTGTGTTCCGCCTGCTCCAAGTCCTGGAGGGCGAAAGGCCAGACGCTGATGCTCAGAAGAGATGAACCCACAACCAGAATTCCGGCTCCATCATCATCTGTAAGAGTCACCCAGCGGACATCGGTCTTGTTGCCCACTTCCTGGGGGCGGATGTAAGGATGGATCTGGTCTTCAACTTGACCGGAGAAGAGGCCGACGGCGGCGCCTGTCTTGCGGTCCCAGTAGGATTCGTGGGGTCCCCGCCCGTACCAGGTGATCGTGCTGTAATCGCCCGGGATTCTCATTTGCATTCCAAAGCGGGGAAGTTCGGGAAGTTCCATCCCCGGTTTGAACGAATTTTCGACGAAAACATCTCCGCTGCCGTATACAGTGTAGAGTGTGGATAATTCCGACTTTCCCGCCGGCAGCCTGAACTCAGCTTTGATCTGGATTTGGTAAGGATTCGGCTGCTGCGCCTCTATTTTAGCCGTAATCCGGTCCGAACCCGCTGTTCTCCAGACGGATAGCCGCTCCGGCATCCTGTTTCCCTCGTCGTTATCGGTCGGGGCCCGCCAGAAATTGGGAACCAGAGGACGGGAGATGAGTTCATTTCCCTGAAACTCGAAGCTTTCGATAGCCCCGCTGTCCTTGCCGATCCTGATCTGGAATGTCTGACCGGTGATAGAGTAGGCTGTATCCGACTCCACCATCTTTAACCCGGGCATGTCCTCGAAGTCCGCCTGAGGGAGGGGAACACTTTCAAAGGGAATCTCGAATTGGTCCCAGGCTAAAAGATACCCTTTCTTCGCCCAGAGATGGTCTTCGGCCAGGGAGAAATCGATCTTGACCATGTATTCGACTTCCGGTTCCGGCTTTAATTTCGAGAAGGGGATATTTATTTCTTGAGACGCTTTGGGTTTCACGGCTATTCTTGGCAGGTCGCCCTTCTGAATGGTCCTGCCATCGGCCGTCAATTCCCACGAGATGTCCAGAAAATCGAGAGAGATGAAGTCGTATTTGTTGCGGATGCGGACAACCCCGTTGAGGGCGTCGACGGGCTCGGCCTTGACGTACTGATAAACCTTCTTGACTTCGTAGTAATGCGGATTGGGACGGCGGTCGGGCTGGACCAGTCCGTTGCACAGGAAATTCCCGTCGTTGAAGTTGTCGCCGAAGTCTCCGCCATAGGCAAAAAAGAAGCGGCCGTCCGAGGTCGTCCGGTCGAAGGCCTGATCGACCCAGTCCCAGATGAACCCTCCCTGGAGCTGCCGCTCCCGTTCGATGACATCCCAGTAGTCCTGGAGGTTGCCCACGCTGTTGCCCATGGCATGGGCGTATTCACAGAGGATCAGGGGGCGGGTTTGGGGCTGGCTGGCGTATCTGACCAGGCTTTCGATCGGCGCGTACATGGGGCTGAAGATGTCGGTATGAGATTTCATAAGAGCACGCTCATAGTGCACAGGTCTCTGGGCGTCGCGCTGATGGATCCAATCCGAACCGGCTTCGAAGTTAACTCCATCCCCGGCCTCATTGCCCATGGACCAGATGACGACCGAGGGATGGTTCTTGTCTCTTTCGACCATGCGGATGATCCGGTCCAGATGGGCTTCCATCCAATCCGGGTTGTTGCCTAGAGTGACATCGGGTCTGTAGCCCATGCCGTGGGATTCGATGTTGGCCTCGTCGATGAGGTAGAGGCCGTATTTGTCGCAGAGCTCGTACCACTGAGGCGTGTCCGGATAGTGGCTGGTGCGCACGGCATTGAGGTTGAACCGCTTCATGAGAACGATGTCTTCGATCATCGATTCCTCGGAGATGTAATGTCCGGTTACTGGATCGTGCTCGTGCCTGTTGACACCCTTGAAGAGGACGGGAATGCCGTTGACAAGGATCTGGCCGTCCTTTTGCTCCACTTCCCTGAAACCGAAACGGCAGGGCTCGACCTCCAAAATATCCCCCCGACTGTCCTTGAGAACCAGAAGAAGTGTATAAAGGTCTGGACTTTCGGCCGACCACTTGGCAGGATTTTTCACCTTTAGTTCCGTTGAGACACTTGTTTCCTCACCAGAGGGAATGGCTGGGAGGGATTGTTTGAAAAAAGGATCCCGGCCAATGGTCTGTCCTTCATCATCCAGAAGTACGAACTCGGCCTGCACATCCCCGCTTGTCGGCGCATAGTTTTTGACTCTTGCCGTAACTCTCAGAACGGCGTCGCGGTACGAGTCGTCCAAGTCGGTGACGACTTCGAAGTCCCGGATGTGGAGGGAAGGAGCAGAAAAGAGATAAACGTCGCGGAAGATTCCACTCAGACGCCAGAAATCCTGACACTCCAGGTACGAGCCGTCCGACCAGCGGTAGACTTCTGCGGCCAGAATGTTTTTTCCCGGTTTGAGAAAGGAGGTGATATTGAATTCTGCAGCCGTACGGCTGTCCTGGCTGTAGCCGACTTTTTGGCCGTTGATCCAGACATAGAAAGCGGACTCCACACCATCGAAATGGAGGAAAACCTGCCGGCCGTCCCACCCATCCGGGATCTCGAATTCGGTCCGGTAGGAACCGACAGGATTGTAATCATGCTGGATGTAGGGAGGATTTTGCTTGAATGGGTAGGGATGATTGAGGTAGATCGGGATGCCATACCCCTCCATTTGCCAGTTGCTGGGGACTTTTATCTCATCCCAATGACTGACATCGATTTCGGGTCTGAAGAATTTCATCGGGCGGTCGGCAGGTTTTTTGACCCAGCGAAATTTCCAGTCGCCGTTCAGTGAGTGATAAAATGGAGACATCGTTGTCGAGCTGTTGAGCGCCGAATTCCTGTCCGGAAAGACCATCAGTGTAGTATGAGCGGGTTCCTTGTTGATGCCGAAAACCTTCGGATTTTCCCAATCGTTCACTTCAGATGCATTGAGATGGGGGAACACGTGGAACACAATCAGGAAAACAATAAAAGACCGAATGAATCCTCTTTTAATAAACGGCATGTTTACTCCTCCGCGGAAATTAATTTTATTATAACAATTAAAAAAATATGCCTCGCTTCTTCCCCTGGATTCCTCTGTAAGCATCCCCGGTGCCGCATTCCATCTTTCTTCGATGTGAGAGTTTTGACTTCTCTCCATGACTCATATATATACATCCTGATCATGCAAAAAGAAAGAGTCTTTTCTTCATCCCGGACCGGCATGCGGTCGTCGAAACAGCGGATGAAGAAGAGAAAAATGAGATGAAAAAAACTCCGGAATTGAAAAGGGCGATCAAACTCTCCCATGCCACAGCCATGGTTGTGGGCATCATCATCGGAGCCTCCATTTTCGTCCAGCCGTCGGAAATTACGGGCCAAGTGCCTTCTGTGGGAGGAGTGTTTCTCGTCTGGCTCTTATCAGGGATTCTGACTTTTTTTGGAGCCCTGGTATGCGCGGAGCTGGCCTCCATCTTCACGCGCACAGGTGGTGTATATATCTATCTCAAGGAGGCCTATTCTCCCTCCGTCGGTTTTTTATGGGGCTGGGCCATGTTCTGGATCATGCATTCGGGGATCATCGCCGCCGTTGCCGTCATCTTTGCCCGCTATCTCGCATTTTTCTTCCCTACTATGAATGACGTTATGATCAAAGCCGTTGCCATTGCGGCCATCCTGGTTCTATCGGCCGTCAATTATGCGGGAGTCAAACGGGGGAGCCGACTCCAGTTGATCCTGACGATTGGAAAAGTCATCGCCATCGTCTTCATCATCCTCATCGGATTCATTCTGGGTTCCAAAGTTCCCGAACATTTTGCTGCCGGGGAACTCGTTCAAACGGGAATCCCGGTCAAAGGATTTTTCCTGGCTATGGTGGCCGGGCTTTTTGCTTTCGGCGGCTGGCATATGGTCACCTACAATTCCGAAGAAACGGTCAATCCCAAGAAAACCATTCCTATGGCCCTCATGTTGGGTACGCTGATCGTGACCGTCAGCTACATCGCCCTGAATGCCGTCTATATGTACGTTCTTCCCTTGGATAAGGTCGCCTCATCCTCACGGATCGCGGCCGACATGGCCGATGCCCTCGTCGGATACGGTGGGGGCGCGTTCATGTCTGGGCTGGTCGTTTTTTCCACTCTCGGCGGCCTGAGCGGTATCATCCTCTGCGGGCCCAGAGTCTACTACTCGATGGCCAAGGATGGATTGCTGTTCAGTTGGGTGGGCAAGGTCCATCCGAAGCACCGTACTCCCCATGTGGCCATCATTCTTCAGGCCCTTTGGTCGTCTGTACTTGTGGCCACGGGAACGTATAGAACACTGTTTACCCGGGTGGTTTACACCGAATGGATCTTCTTTGCCATGCTGGCCATCGGATTGATCCTGCTCAGACGCAGAAAAGACCTTCAACGCGGCTACAGCATTTGGGGCTACCCTGTTATTCCTGTTGTATTCACCGTTTTTTCTTTGGTCATCGTCCTCAATCAAATCGTTTCCAGCCCAAAAGAGAGTTTTGTCGGACTTTCTCTTGTTTTATTGGGGCTTCCCGTATATTATTTATGGACTAGAAAGAATTTTAAAGGGAGTTGATTCTATGGTTTTCATCGATTTTCATAACCACTTTTTTCCACCCGAATACCTTGAGGCCGTACAGAGAGGGCCGAGCAATGTGAAGGTGACTTTCGATTCCAAAAACAATCCTCTGCTCCATTATCCCGGAGACTACAACGTCATCGTTCCCGAACACCGGGATATCGCAGTGAGGGCAGAGGTTTTAGAGAAATCCGGAGTGGATAAACAGGTTCTGACCTTCACAACACCCGGGGTTCATATCGAATCCCCCGATTTTGCGGTGGAGCTGGCCCGGATGGTCAACGACAGTTTTGCCATTATCATGCGTGAGCGTAGCGACCAGTTTGCGGCTCTGGCGACCCTGCCTTTGAACGATCCGGAAGCATCGGTCGAAGAACTGGAGCGGGCCGTCAAAGGTTTAGGCTTCAAGGGGGCGGCACTGCACAGCAACATCAATGGAGTGGCCTTGAGCGACAAAAGGTACTGGCCGCTGTATGAGAAAGCCAACGAACTGGGAGTCGTGTTCGATATCCATCCATCCTTCCCGGTCGGTGTCGAGGCCATGAAGGAGTACTGGCTCATGCCGTTGATCGGTTTTCCTTTCGATACGACTCTGGCGGCGGCCAAGCTTGTCTTCAGCGGAGTGGTCGAAAAGTTTCCGCAGATCAAATGGGTGCTCGGCCATCTCGGTGGAGCCATCCCATACCTCGCTGAGAGGCTGGATAGAGGCTATTTTGCTTTTAGAGCCTGCCGGGAGTTCATCAGTCAGCCGCCTTCGGTCTTCCTGAAGAAATTCTATTACGACACCGTCAATTTCGATCCGAAGGCTCTCCAATTTGCCATCGAATTCGCCGGCTCGGATCAACTTTTGGCCGGAAGCGACTTTCCTCACCAGATCGGTAGCCTTGAAAAAATGGTCAGCAGTATCGAGGCTTTAGATATCTCTACGGAGGAAAAAGAGAAGATCTCAGGTGCCAACGCTGCCAATTTACTGAATATTGAATATTAATAAGCTGTCCCTCGTGATTCAAAAGGAGGGCTAATGGTTTCTGCCCGAAGTCTTTTCACCCAGGCCAATCCGGTGACTCTTCAAGGGAAAATCCTTCAGTTTCCTCTAGTGAGGATTTTGCTTGTTGCTCTTTTCATCGTTCCGTTTCTCATTTTTCATAATCGTTTTATCGCTGACTTCATTGTCTCGACAGAAGAAAGAATTCAATCTGTTTTGAACAGCTTGGATGCAGTTGTCTCTATAACGGTAATGATTCTACTCTACAGTTTCTATACACGTGTCGTTGAAAAAAGACAGGCCCATGAAATATCGCTAGCGAAAAGCTTAAAAGAGATGAGCTCAGGATTTTTTATCTCCTTTGGGCTCGTGGGTTTTATGGTCCTTTTAATGGCTGTCCTAGGGTACTATGAAGTCGGTCATCTGAATTCCTCGCTCAGTATTCTGGAAGCGATTTTCTTTTTTGGGATCGGTTCTTTTATCCAGGTGTTGCTATTTCGTCTTATCCTTTTCAGGTTGACCGAAGAGCTCATGGGGACCTGGATGGCTTTCGCTCTGGTTGCTGCCGTATTCGGAATCGCTCACATAGCAAATCCGAATGCCGGGGCTGGCTCAACAGTGGCTCTTGTTCTCGGTGATGTCCTCCTTGCTGCAGCATTTATCTACACACGCAGGTTATGGCTTGTCTGGGGCATTCATATGGGATGGAATTTCTTTCAGGATGGAATCTTCGGGATGCCGAATTCAGGAATAACGGAACTTGTCAGTTGGATTCAACCTGATATTTCCGGTCCGGACTGGATCACCGGAGGAAACTTTGGCATCGAATTATCATATATTGCCCTTTTGTTGTCCCTTGTTTTTGGAATAATCATTTTCAAGAAAGCCATAGAGAAAAAGCAGATTGTCCCTCCTGTTTGGAAACGCGATTATGGGAATTGATGGAATTTCCCTATGATTCACATTTTTTCGATGAGAGTCTGTCTTGATGCTTCCGTCTCTTTTTTCCTCTTTTGGCTGATTTTAAACTGAATTTCCAGGTCACTCATTATTTTTAGCATCTTGCCTTTCATGTCGGAGGCGTTGTCCAGTGATCTCTTGATCTTGGACTGAACGACCCAGTCGAAAATCAGTCCGTCAAAGATATAATCGGCAAACGTCTGAAATGAACTGATCTCTACGGCTAATTGCGATCCCGGGCTTATCTGCAGGTCGGACAGCTCCCTCTGGAACCGTCCCAGTAAATGCTGGACATCATGGACGGCGGCTTTGGCTTTATCTATTTTTGAATGCTTCACAGCCGTTACGATTATGCCGCCTCCGATAAGGTCGGCGACACCCCAGTTCCCAGCACTCTTGAATTGAGAAATCACGGTTTCGACTTTGTCGAGAACCGCCTTTCCGGCGGTGATGGCTTCTTTGAACTCCTTGATGTCAGAGTTCAGCCCAGCCAGTTTTTCAGAAATCTGAGCCAGTTGTTTATTTTCTCCCTCCAGGATAAGGGATTCCTTCTGTTTGAGAATGAATGCGTACTGGGTGTCCGGATCTCCGAGTTCCTTGATCTGCCTTTCCCTGTAGGAGATTTCGCGCTCGAGTGAAATAACAGAGTGTTGGCACTGGTCATATTTTAGTTGGACGACAAGAAATTCTTGCTTTTCTTTATTCAGTTTCTGGTCTTTGCTGCCCAGGGCTTGATGGAACATGGCCGTCAGGCTCAAGCCTTCGAGTTTTCGAACATCGGCCTCCTCTTTTTTCAACACGGCTGAGAGTTTGTCGAGTTTGCCCCTTTCTTCATTCAGCTTTTCTTTGGCTTGACCGATCTGGCTTTCCAACCTCTGCTTTGTTCTGAGTTTTTCTTTGATTTCGAT
>CBFDBS010000120.1:0-7647 GCA_965603105.1 uncultured bacterium | reverse complement strand
CTCAGTCCTGACATTGTCGAGGCAACACGGAAGAAACTTTCAGAAGAGATGATCAATCAGGTTACTCTTCTTCACTTTTCACAGGAGCCGAGCCGTTTGGTGCTGCCCGATTATTTAAAGGGTCAGGAATGCCTTTTCTGTAAAGAAACAAAACAGATGCTTCATGAAGTGAGCGATCTTTCCGAGAAACTGACCATGACCGTCTACGATTTCACAGCCGACAAAGACAAAGCTGAACTCTATGGCATAGACAAAATCCCGGCCACCTTGCTCCTGGGAGAAAAAGACACAGGGATACGTTTTTTCGGTATCCCATCGGGTTACGAATACGCGAGTTTCCTTGTGGCCATCATCGACGTTTCCAAAGGAAAATCAAGGATCGATCCTTTGACAATCCAACAACTGCAGTCCCTAAAAACGGCTCTCCACATCCAGGTGTTCGTCACTCCCACCTGCCCGTACTGCACATCGGCAGTCCGCTTGGCCCATCAATTTGCGCTCGAATCGGCATCTATCCGTGCAGACATGGTGGAGTCAACTGAATTCCCCCACCTCACTCAGAAATACAACATCAGCGGTGTCCCCAAGACGATCATCAACGAATCCACTTCTATAGATGGTGCCGTTTCTGAAGATGCTTTTCTGGAACAGGTGCTCAAAGCAGCCCATTTCCCAGTCTCGTCGGACTAAAATAAATGACTTCAACATTTCAATCATTGCGAGGTTAAAATGAACAATCTGGATGCCATTTTCAATCCCAAATCGATCGCCATCATCGGGGCTTCCCGCCAGCCGGGAAGTGTGGGCTTTTCCCTCCTGGCCAATGTCATCGACAGCCGGTTTCAAGGCATCGTTTACCCCGTCAATCCCAAAGCCAAAGGCATACTGGGGATCAAATGCTACCCGAATGTGATCGAGATTCCAGATGTCGTCGACCTTGCCGTTATTGTCGTGCCTTCCCACATTGTTCCGGAAGTGTTGGAGGAATGCGGACAGAAGGGCATCAAAGGCGCCATCATCATCTCGGCGGGCTTCAAAGAGATCGGCGGGGAAGGCGTGTTGCTGGAGGAAAGCGTTAAGAATATCAGCCACAAATATGGAATTTCTATGGTGGGGCCCAACTGCCTGGGCATCATGAACACGTCTCCCCAATCCTCCCTCAACGCCACCTTCGGCACCCAGATGCCCAGTGAAGGGAACATCGCCTTCATGTCACAAAGCGGGGCTCTGTGTGTGGCCGTCCTCGATTACGCCAAAGAGGCGAATATAGGATTTTCCATGTTCATCAGCATGGGGAACAAATCGGGTGTCAACGAAAACGAGCTTTTGCTCTATTTGAAAGAGGCCAAAAACACCGATGTCATCCTCATGTACCTCGAGGACCTGGTCGACGGAAGAGAGTTCATGTCGATTGCCAGGGAAATCACCAGCCATCCGACCAATCCCAAACCCATCCTCGCTTTGAAAGCCGGCCGAACCCTTCTCGGGGCTAAAGCAGCCTCTTCCCATACCGGATCATTAGCGGGCTCGGATAAAGTCTATGACGCCATTTTCGAGCAGTGCGGCGTGCTCCGGGGAGACACATTGGAAGAAATTTTTGATTACGTCAAAGCGTTCTCCAGCCAGCCGCGTCCCAAGGGAAAAAACGTCGTCATCGTCACCAATTCCGGTGGGCCAGGGATCCTGGCCACCGATTCCCTCATCCAAAATGGATTGAATATCGCCACCTTTTCTCCCGTTTTGAAGAAAAAACTAAGGTCTATCCTTCCCCCCAACGCCAGTATCAACAATCCCATCGACCTTATCGCCGAGGCACAGCATGAGCTGTATGAAGCGACCTTGGGAGAAACTCTCAGCCAGGATGATATCCATTCCGCCCTTGTCATCCTGACTCCGACCGCCTTCACCAACGTGGAAAAAGTGGCCAAGGCTATCGTTTCGGCGGCCAAAAAGTACAAAAAGCCGATTCTGTGCTGCTTCCTCGGTATTTACGATGTCTCCGCCGGCATCAATATCCTTGAAGAAAACAGGATCCCGGCCTACCGCTTCCCGGAATCGGCCGCCCGGGTACTCTCCGAAATGACAAAATTCACAGAATGGCTGAGCCGCCCCAAAACCGGGATCAAAACCTACAAGGTTAACCGCTCCAAAGCCAAAGAGGTGATCGATGCGGTCAAAAAAGAAGGCCGTTCCTTCCTGCTGGAGAATGAAGCCTACGAAGTTTTGAAACACTACCACTTCCCGGTCATTCAATCCCGCCTGGCCACGAATGAAAAGCAAGCCTTGGATACCGCCGAAGAGCTTGGATATCCTGTTGTCCTCAAGATCGCGTCTCCACAGATCATTCACAAATTCGATTTTGGAGGCGTCAAACTCAATCTTCAGAACAGGACCGAAGTGAAAAAAGCCTATCAGGAAATCCTCGTTAACGTGCGCCGGAAAGTCCCTAAGGCTCATATCATGGGAGTCATCGTCGAGGAGATGGCGCAGGAAGGCAAAGAAGTCATCCTGGGAATGAACAGGGATCCTCAGTTCGGACCCATCCTCATGTTCGGCTTGGGCGGAATCTATGTCGAAGTATTGGAAGACGTCACTTTCAGGCTCGCACCGATACGGGAACTGACGGCCGAAATGATGATCAGTAAGACAAAAACATACAAACTGTTGACAGGCTTCCGGGGGGAACCGGCCTACGACACCGAAGCCATCGCCGACTGCCTGAAAAGACTGTCACAGCTTGTCACGGATTTCGAAGAGATCAAAGAGATGGACCTTAATCCCTTGATCGTTTACAAAAAAGGAAACGGGTGTACCATCGTCGACGCCAGGATCATTCTCACTTGAAATCCCGGTCATTCGCAAAATTTACCATTCATAGGTCCATTCCAATATTTAGGAGAAGCTTCCATCCTTGCCAGTGGATAACTCCTGTCTTATAATACATGGGTCTGGGATTGGCCGTGAATTGAAAGATTGACGGTCCGCTTTAAAGGGCTATAATGTAAGGTTTAAATGAGCTTATTTAAAAAGAAAAATAAAGAGAGAGTCTGCGTCATCGGTTTGGATGGAGTCCCCTTCTCTCTTATGGAAGATCTCGGCCAAAGAGGCGTGATGCCGGCTTTCGCTCAACTGACAAAAACAGGCACGCTCCATAAAATGAAGGCCAGTTTGCCCGAGATATCTGCTGTGAGCTGGACAGACTTCATGACCGGGGCTAACCCGGGCGCCCACGGGATTTTCGGATTCACGGATTTAAAAGACAATTCCTATGACATGAAGTTCCCCAATTTCTCTAATGTGAGAAAAGAAACTTTTTGGGACACGTTGGGCCAGCGGAACAAAAGAAACATTGTCATCAATCAACCCTCAACCTATCCTGCCCGGCCCATTCCCGGAATCCTCATTTCTGGCTTCGTTGCCCTCGAACTGTCCAAGGCCGTTTTCCCTCCGTATCTTGAAAAGCCTCTCACTCGGATGGAATACAAAATCGATATCGATACCCAAAAATCCCGTAAAAATCACGATTTCCTGTGGGAAGAATTGGACACAACACTTTCGGGAAGGCAGAGGGCGTTCGACCACTTCTGGAAAGAAGATTGGGATTATTTTGAACTTGTCATCACCGGGACAGACCGGCTTCACCATTTTTTGTGGAGCGCTTACCAGGACAAAAATCACGTTTATCATAAGACATTTCTAGACTATTACCGGAAAATCGACCGCTTTATCGACCACATTGTCACTTCATTCAGAGACATCAATGGAACCGAAAAAGGCCTGTACTTCATGTCTGACCATGGATTCATCGGAATAAAGCAGGAGGTTTTCCTTAATGCTTGGCTGGAACAGGAGGGATTTCTTGAATTCGAATCATCTTCACCAAACAGTCTGGGAGAGATAACTCCTTCGACAAAGGCCTTTGCCATGGATCCCAACAGGATTTACATCAACACAAAAAACAGATTTCCCAAAGGAAATGTTTCGATCCAGGAAAAAAAGGAGATAAAATCCGAAATTGCCGCTAAACTGGAGAAACTGGAGTACCAAGGGGAAAAAATTGTCCGTCAAGTTTTCGACACGGGTGAGATCTATTCAGGTCCTTACAGCATGCTCGGACCCGACCTCATCGTCCTCTCGGAATACGGATTCGATATGAAAGGTTCAGTCAAGAAGAAGGAAATCTTCAGCCGATCCGATCTCGAAGGAATGCACACTTGGGACGATGCATTTTTCTGGTCGAATATTGACGTGCAAAAAGACCTTTGTATTTCCGATCTGGCCTCCATCATTCTCTCTCATTTTATCTAAAGAGGACAATGAGCTTTAGAATTTATTCTTCAATTTTCAGAGACAAAAGAACGCCGTTACGGGATCCTTCGGGGAACAGAAAAAAAAGACTGCTTTTGCTTGTTTTTATGTTTCTGTTATCCGTTCCTGCCTTTGCCTATGTCGGACCAGGTGCGGGTTTTGCCTTCCTTTCATCCTTCCTCGTTCTTTTCTTGACTTTCTTTCTGGCTCTTTTCTCTTTCCTGTCCTGGCCCTTTCGATTTGTATTCCGTTTGATCAAAGGCAGAAAAGCCTATAAAAAAAGTCTCATCGACCGGTTGGTCATTCTCGGTTTGGATGGAATGGATCCCATCCTCACCGAAAAATACATGAGCGAAGGAAAGCTCCCGAATCTGTCCAGGCTTAAAGAAAGGGGAAGCTATTCACCTTTGGAAACCACAATTCCATCCATTTCGCCTGTCGCCTGGTCATCTTTTATGACGGGGTGCCATCCTGCCAAGCACAACATTTTCGATTTTCTCAGCCGAGATCCGAAGACCTATCTTCCCGACCTGTCCTCCGCACGGATTGGAAAGCCCAAGAGAACACTTGCCCTGGGAAAGTACAGGATTCCTCTTTCCAAACCTGAAATCAAAGGACTCCGCCGCAGCCTTCCCTTCTGGAAAGCTCTGGGGGAAAACGGTATTTTCAGCACCATACTGAGGGTTCCCATCACTTTTCCTCCGGAGAAATTCCGCGGTCATCTGCTCTCGGGCATGTGCGCTCCGGATTTGAAAGGCAGTCAGGGCACATTCTTTTTCTACACTTCGGATGAGGAGAAAATTAAGAAAGTCGAAGGAGGAGAGAATATCCTGATCACAGAGCAAGGAGATACGATCCACACCTCTATCTCAGGCCCGGAAAATACAATGCTCGAAAAACCCGAAGAACTCCGCCTGCCGATGACGATAACCATCGACAGAGAGCAAGAACAAGTTTCGATCGATGTTTCCGGGCAAAAAATCTCCTTAAAGCCCCGCACCTTCTCCGATTGGATCAGAATCACCTTCCGGCCGGGATGGGGAATCAAAGTCCATTCCATCTGCCGGTTTTACATCACTCAGTTGTTTCCTCATTTCGAAATGTATCTGACACCGCTCAACATCGATCCCGAAAAGCCGGCCCTGCCCATTTCCCATCCCTTCATCTACTCCGTGTATTTGGCCAAACTGCTGGGCAGTTATGTCACTCTGGGAGAGGCCAACGACACCTGGGCACTCAACGAAAAAGTCCTCTCTGAACAAGCCTTTCTGGAACTGTCCTATGCCAATCACCGCGAATGGGAAGCCATGCTTTTCAATGCTGTGGACAAGACAAAAAAGGGAGTGGTTGTCAGTTGGTTCGAGACAACGGACAGCATTCAGCATATGTTTTACCGCTATCTGGACAGCAGGCACCCGGCGCTTACCACCGGCCAGGCCGGCATGAGCGCCCAGGTCATCGAAGACCTGTACACAAAAATGGATGATCTGATCGGAAGAGTTGTGGAGAAAATGGATGAGAAAAAAAGCTGCCTGATTATCATGTCCGACCACGGCATCAAGTCTTTCCGAAGGGGTTTCAACCTGAATTCCTGGCTCTATGAAAATGGCTACCTTCGACTCAAAGAGAATAAAAAAGAAAGCGGGGAATGGTTCTCGGATGTGGACTGGACACAATCGAAGGCTTATGGTCTCGGTTTGGGAGGAATGTACGTCAACCAAAAAGGGCGTGAAGCTCAAGGAACCGTCAATCCGGGAGAAGAGGCTCAAGTTTTAAAAAATGAAATCGCCCAAAAACTGACCGAACTCAAAGATTATGAAGATGCAGAGAACCCCATTAACAAAGTCTATGACCGGAATGAACTCCCTCCCGGCCCCTATCTCGAGAACTGCCCGGACCTGATCATCGGCTACAACGAAGGGTACCGGGTATCCTGGGATTCAGTGACGGGAAAAGTCAACTCCACCCTCTTCGAAGACAACATCAAGGCGTGGAGCGGCGATCACTGTATCGATCCAAAAATCGTCCCGGGGATCTTTTTTTCCACACACAAAATCAACACATCCTCACCCTCCATCGTTGATATCGCCCCCACGGTCCTCGAGCTGTTCGGGATAAAAATCCCGGCTCACATGGACGGACGATCACTCATCGCCAGAGAAAATCTCCCGGCCGGTTCTCTGAAAAGCGAGACACAATGAATGAATTGAAGAGAAGAGATTTTCTAAAAATGGGTTTGACGGCCGGATCACTGTTGGCCCTCGGTCCCGGCTCCCCGATCGTCTCCAAAGGATTCGGCAAAGCGGATACTGGCCTGAAAGTCCTCATCCTCGGCCTCGACGGCCTGGACCCTCACCTGCTCGATGTGTTCATGAAACAGGGCAAGCTGCCGACCTTCTCCCGACTCCGCAGCCAGGGAGATTTCAGGTCTCTGCGCACCAGCAATCCTCCTCAAAGTCCAGTCGCCTGGTCCAACTTCATCACGGGCATGAATCCAGGGGGCCACGGCATCTTCGATTTCCTGATAAGAGATCCTGAAACTTACGGCATCAATTTTTCCGCTTCACGTTCGGAAGAAGCAAGAAAAACCCTGTCCCTGGGGAATCTCGTTCTCCCCTTATCGGGAGGAGAAGTCACCAATCTCCGTCAGGGGAAAGCCTTCTGGCAAATTCTTGAAGAGTTTGATATCCCGGCCACAGTCTTCAAAATTCCTGCCAACTATCCCCCTGTGTCCTCTCGCCAGAAGACGATCTCGGGCCTGGGAACACCGGACATCAAGGGTTATCAAAATCTTTTCAACTACTACACCACTGCCCAAGCGGAACTCAACGAAGATTTAGGCGGGGGGCGGATTCATCAGGTCTATCCCATCGCCAACCGGATCGAAACCAGTCTCCCGGGTCCGTATAACAGCTTCAAGAAGGAACCGGTCGAATCTACATCCGACTTTCAGGTCCAAATCGATCCTGACAATCCGGTCGTCAAAATTCAGACCGGAGAAGAGGAATTTATCCTCAACGAGGGGGAATGGAGCGGCTGGAAGAGCGTCCGTTTCCCGATGATCCCCACCCAGAGCGCTAACGGCATCTGCCAGTTTTATCTCAAGCAGGTCCGTCCCGATTTCAAACTCTATGTGTCCTCGGTCAATATCGATCCCAGAAATCCCTCCCTCCCCATTTCAACCCCGGACGGATATGCCAAGGAGCTGGGGAAAATATTCGGAGCCTTCCATACCAAGGGACTGCCGGCGGACACCCACGCTTTAGATCACGGAATCCTGGACGAAGGAGAATTTCTGCATTTCGACTCCATCATCATGGAAGAAAAAAAGGCAATTTT
>CBFDBS010000119.1:0-7704 GCA_965603105.1 uncultured bacterium | reverse complement strand
GCTTTTAACCGTATTGATCATTTTTGTGATGAATCCTTTGACCGGCCACTCTCAACCCCAGCCAGATAAAGAAACGGATATTGATCCGTCTTTCTTCAACAATCTGCATTACCGAAACATCGGTCCTTCACGGGGAGGGCGGGTCACTGCTGTTTGCGGTATCCCTTCCCAGTCCGGTACATTCTACATGGGAGCCTGTGGAGGAGGAGTTTGGAAAACAACCGATTACGGACAGAATTGGATCAATGTTTCCGATGGATTCTTCGAGACGGGTTCCATCGGAGCGATTCGGGTCGCTCCCTCGGATCCCAACACCGTTTACGTTGGTACAGGTTCTGATGGAATCAGAAGTAATGTCATCGCCGGCCGGGGGGTGTACAAGTCGACAAATGCAGGAAAGACATGGACATTTCTCGGTCTCCGGTCCGTTGGTCAGATCGGTGCCGTCGAGATTCACCCGACCAATTCCGATATCGCTTATGTCGCTGCCATCGGGCATGCCTTCGGACCCAGCCCTGACCGGGGTGTTTACCGCACTCTGGATGGAGGACTCACCTGGAAGAACGTGCTGTTTATCTCCGAAAAGACGGGTGCCGTCGATCTGGAGTTTTCAACCGATAATCCGAATATCATCTATGCCTGCATGTGGATGGCCGAGCGAAAACCATGGACGATTATCAGCGGCGGTATGGAAGGGGGGCTTTATAAGTCCTCTGATAGTGGCACAACCTGGAATCAGATTACAGAAGGATTACCGTCAGGCCTGCGCGGCAAAAGCGATCTGGCGGTCTCTCCGAACGATCCTCGACGGGTTTATCTGCTCATGGAAGCTCCAGAGGGAGAGGGAGGACTCTACCGGTCCGATGACTATGGAGAGACATTCCAGTTGATAACGACCTACGCGCCTCTCCTTGACAGGCCGTTTTACTACCTCAACCTGGACGCGGATCCCAACGATGCGGATGTCCTCTATGCCAATTCGCAGAGTTTCCTGAAATCCGTGGATGGAGGTCACAAATGGGGCAGGCAGCAAACACCTCATGGTGACAACCACGACATGTGGATCAATCCCAACGATTCTAACATCTTTATCCAGTCAAATGACGGAGGAGCCAATGTGACCCGGGACGGAGGAAAGACCTGGTCAACCCAAAACAATCAGCCGACTGCCGAGCTTTACCAGGTGGCCGTTGATGATCAATTTCCTTACTGGATTTACGCCGGACAGCAGGACAATTCAACCATCATGGTTCCCAGCCTGCCTCCTTACTCTCCTGCCGTCGGATCCACAGGATTCTGGCAGGCCATAGGAGGCTGCGAAACCGGGCCGGCAGTCCCCAAACCCGGCAACCACAACATCGTTTACAGCAACTGCAAAGGACGCTTCGGCCGCTACAACAAGGAGACAGGCCAGGAAAAACAGTATTATGTCGGGGCGGCCAATATTTACAGCCACAATCCAAAAGACCTGAAATACCGATTTCAGCGTGTGTCTCCCATCCATGTATCACCTCATAATCCCGATGTGATCTACCACGCCTCTCAATACCTCCACCGAACGATGGACGAAGGAGTCACCTGGGAGACGATTTCCCCAGACCTGACAGCCAATGAGTCAGACAAACAAGTTATATCGGGTTCGCCGATAACGCGCGATATCACCGGCGAAGAGTTCTACAGCACGATTTATGCTGTTCAGGAATCACCACTTGAAAAAGGCCTGATCTGGGTGGGCGCCAATGACGGGCCGGTTCACGTCACCCGTGATGGAGGAAAAACCTGGATAAATGTGACTCCTGCAGACATCCCATCGGGTGCAAGAGTACAGACAATCGAGCCTTCACCTCACAAACCGCACAAAGCCTATTTCGCAGCCTATCGCTTCCTGCTTGGAGATTGGGAACCGTACATCTTCAGAACAAACGACTACGGAAAGACCTGGAAACGTTTGACCACTGGTACAAACGGCATTCCTCTCGACTCTCCGACACGGGCCGTACGTGAGGATCCGGACAGGGAAGGACTCCTTTATGCCGGAACAGAGTTCGGAATATATATTTCTTTCGATGATGGAGAAAACTGGCAGGGCTTTCAGCTCAATCTTCCTGTTACGCCTGTAACCGATATCAAGGTCTACCGGAAGGATCTGATCCTTTCCACAATGGGGCGCTCCTTCTGGATTCTCGATAACATCATGCCCCTTCACCAGTTGAATGAGTCCACTCTTAATGAAAAAACCTCTCTTTTTTTACCTCGCGATTCGCACAGGATGCGCTACCGTTCCTCCAGAGGTTCGGCCTCAGATCCCGAATATCCAAATCCAGGGGTCATGATCGATTATTATTTGGCGGCAATACCGAGCGAAGAAGTCACTCTCGAAATAAAGGACCCTTCCGGAACAAATATCCGGATATTTTCTACCGCTCCAGGGGGACAACGCCTCCAGACAAATGCTGGTATGAACCGGTTGTTCTGGGACATGAGGCGTGATCCCACAGTAACCCCGGAGGAGACCGACCAATCCAGGCGCCAGCGCAGAGGCCCTCTCGTTGTTCCTGGAACTTACACGGCCACTCTCTCCCTTGGAGAATGGAGCGATACTGTGCCTTTTGAAATCCTTCTGGATCCCAGAGTGGCCAGTGATGGTGTGACTGTCTCCGACCTGAAAGCGCAGGAAAGTCTCAGTTTGAAAGTTTTAACGCTGCTCGAACGTGCCCGCCAAGCGGCATCCGGCCTAAAAAAGGAAATGGAAAAACTGGCGGCAGTAATCGAAAAGGGGGGCAACCAAGCACGGACAGCGAAGAAAACCGAGGACCTACTCAAAGAGATATACTCTCGACTTGTGACCGGTGAAGGGCGTTATCCTCAGCCCCAAATCATCGATCAAATCAGTTACCTGTACAATATGCTCGACCAGGCCGACCAGAAACCCGGTCGTGACGCCTATTTGAGATTCGATGAACTCTCGGATTTATTGAACCAATGCCTCATGGCAATTGATCTGACACTCGAACGTTTCAGCAGAGTGGATTCTATTCCATAATAAAATCAGATCAGTCAATCTTAAAGAAAAGGGGAGAGGAGATGAAAGAAAACATTGGCTTTAAACTCAATGGAAAGGAAACGCGCCTCTCCGTAGATCCGGATCGGATGCTGCTCTGGATTCTGCGCTCAGATCTTGAGCTAAAGGGAACGAAACACACCTGCGGGGAGGGATTCTGCGGAGCCTGCACGGTCCTGGTCGACAACGAACCGGTTTTGTCCTGTCAGTATCCTGTCCGGGATGTCAACGGAAAAACCGTCCTGACAATCGAGGGACTTCAGAGAAACGGAAACCTGCACCCCGTCCAGGCCGCCTTCTTGAAACATAACGCCCTGCAGTGCGGTTTCTGTACTCCGGGGATGATCCTAACAGCTTATAGTCTGCTTTTGAAAAATTCACGGCCGTCAGAAGAAGTGATCGTCGACACCTTAGAGGGAAATCTCTGCAGGTGCGGATGTTATAATCGCATTATTCAGGCCGTGCAAACAGCGGGCAGGATGATGGAGGGAGGCTCCCGATGAAAGACGAAAAAGACATCCAAATCGAATCAGGAGAAGACAAACAATCCTTTTCCCTTTCCCGGCGGGAATTCATCAAGCTTGTCGGAGGCGGGATTGTCATCTTCTATTCTGTCGGAGATCCTTTGGCCTTTCCACAGAGAAGTCAAGGCAGAGAGTACCCCACTGATTTCAATGCTTATCTCAGGATCGGAGAGGATGGCCGTATCACCTGCTTCAGCTCCAAAATCGAAATGGGTCAGGGCATATACACATCGTTGGCTCAGATGCTGGCCGAAGAACTGGATGTATCCTTGGATTCGGTCGATATGATCATGGGAGATACCGATCTCTGTCCCTGGGACGCAGGGACATTCGGCTCACGAAGCACAAAATATTTCGGGCCGCCTCTCAGGCAGGCTGCTGCCGAAGCCAGGTCGGTGCTCATCCAGATAGCATCAGAGCAGCTCAAAACGCCTCAAGAAGAGCTTCTGACTCAAGACGGTGTCATCCGGATCAAAAACGACCCGGGCAGGAAAATCACCTATGCCCAGCTGGCGAAGGGAAAAAGAATAGAAAGATATTTGGATGAGAAGCCGCCGATCAAACACTATTCAAAACACACTATTTCAGGCAAGCCGGCCGACCGTTTGGACGGTAAGGAAAAGGTCACCGGAGAAGCCAAGTTTTCCGGAGACATTTTCTTGCCGGGTCTGCTTTGCGCCCGGATTCTCAGACCTCCGGCTCACGGCGCCAAAATCAAAAAAGTCGATCTCTCGGAAGCTCAGAAAATGGAAGGCGTTCGAATCATTCAAGAGAACGGCATGATTGCTGTTCTTCATGAACATTACGATGTTGCCGACAAGGCCTTACGCTCGATCAAGGCCGAATATGATGTGCCACCCCCTGAAGTGGACAACGACTCCATCTTTAAAAAGCTCAAAGAGACGACCTCGTCAGGAAATGTCGTCACCGAAGCTGGAAATTTGAGCGACGGTGAAAATCTGGCGGCAAAAACATTCGAAAATTCCTATTTCAACCACTATGTCGCCCACGCGCCATCCGAACCGCACACGGCCATTGTCCATGTTCAGGGAGACAGCGCCACTGTCTGGGCTTCGACACAAGCGCCTTTCAGGGCCCGGGGAGATGCCGCTCAGGCCACGGGACTTCCTGAGGAAAAGGTGCGCGTCATCACCCCCTTTGTCGGCTGTGGTTTCGGAGGGAAAAACAGCGGTGGGCAGGTCGCCGAAGCCGCTTTGCTGTCCAAGTTGTGCGGCAAACCCGTTCAAGTGGCCTGGAATCGGAAAGAAGAATTTTTTTATGATACCTTCCGGCCGGCCGCAGTTATCGAAATCCGATCGGGCCTCAATTCTTCGAATCAAATCGTCTATTGGGAGTACCACAATTATTTCGCCGGCAGCCGGAGTTCCGAACCGATCTATAATATTCCTCACCACCGCGTGCTTTCCTATGGGAGCAGGGGAGGCGGTCCTCATCCCTTTGGAACAGGAGCCTGGAGAGGTCCGGGAAGCAACACCAATGTCTTTGCCATTGAGTCCCATATCGACATTATGGCCGAAGCCGCCGGAATGGATCCCTTGGAATTCCGAAAAAGAAATTTAACGGACGAACGAATGCTGAAAGTCCTTGCAGCCGCCAGAGATAAATTCGGGAAATCGTTTTCCAAACCGCCCAGCGGGAAGGGCTATGGTTTGGCCTGTACTAACTATTTGGGCACCTATGTGGTTACCATGGCTGAGGTCAAAGTCAATCAGCAGAACGGTCAGATCCAAGTGAAGAGAGTCGTTTGTGCTCAAGACACTGGAGAAGTGATCAATCCCGAAGGTGTCAGAATGCAGATTGAAAGCTGCATCACCATGGGCTTGGGCTATTGTATGACTGAGGAGATCCGTTTCCAAGGCGGCAGAGTTTTGGATGAAAACTTCGACACCTACGAAATTCCCAGATTTTCTTGGCTGCCGAAGATCGAAACAGTACTGGTGGACAATCCTGATATGGCCCCACAGGGCTGCGGTGAACCCTCTATCACCACTATGGGTGCTGTTATCGCCAACGCCGTCTATGATGCCATCGGTGTTAGACAATTTACTCTGCCCATGACTCCTTCGAGGATCAAAGCAACGCTGCTCAAAAGCAGATAATCAGTTTATCAGTTCTTGATTTCGCTAAAAATCGATTCGACCAATCGCGAGTGATTTTCAGAGAATTCTTTTTGTATTTCCTTCAGAGTTTTTCCCTGTTCAGCTAACAATCTGATTTTGTTCTGTATTGCTGTGATCTCTTCGATGTGGTGCTCGACCGTTTTTCTGTCCACCGGATCGGCATGCCCGCTGCAAAAGGTTGTTGCCTCAAGCGTAATGAGCATTCGGGTCAGTGTTTTGACGTGTTCAAAAGAGTTTCCCCCCTTATAGGAATGTATGAGTTGGGGCCTTCCCATAAAAATTTGATCTCCTAGAAAAGCGATTTTTTCATCGGGGAAATAAACGACCGTATCTCCCGTCGTATGGCCGACTCCGAAATACCAAAGCTCGACCTTCTTTTCACCGAGATAGATAGTCATTTTTTGGCTGAATGTGACAGAGGGGACATGTGGAGCCAACTTCGGATTATCCGTCCAGTCAGATGGCTGTCCGTTCCCCCGTGGATGAAAAAATTCCTGCCGGCAGTTCTCATGAGCGATGATGGTTACCGTCTTGGGAAAAAACTGATTCCCTCCGATATGATCTCCGTCGCTGTGGGTGTTGACGAGGTAGAGGATGGGTTTATCCGAAATCTTTTTGATTTCTTCGATTGTCTCCTCCACCGATTCTTTGGACATTTTGGTGTCGATGATCAATACGCCATTATCCCCTACATAGAATCCTCCGTTGGCCCCGCTGCCACCTAAAATCTGGAAGAGCCTGTCGGAGAGTTGGTCAAGTTCGAGAGGCGGTGTTTCTCTTTCCTGGGCAGCAGTAGGAATAGAGAATGCCACGAGAACAAAAAACAGAACAAATAAGATCCTTCTCCCTTTTTTGTTCATGAAACCTCCTTAATAGCCAAGGAAGAATTGCTTTTGCTTGTTTGTGAGATAAAACCGTCGTTTATTGAGAATATGATAGGCTAATTATCTTCGTAGAAAATAAGCTTCTTGGCTATTTTTTTGCACTGAGACATCCGTCTCAAGCTGTTTCCATAGATGGCCACTTTTTCCGCTTCTTTGTTTCCCCCTCCGTGTTTGGATCCGATTTGCATCAATCCGCCTTCATTGGAGGCGACGAGGTTCTGGATGAAAGTATTGAGCCTATAGTGGTCTTCGGCCGAAATCCCTTTTTTTCGGGCAAAAAGTTTTTTCATCCGGGATTTGTAATTTTCATCGACTAAAAGCTCT
Source organism: uncultured bacterium (assembly GCA_965603105.1). Classification (GTDB taxonomy): domain Bacteria; phylum Acidobacteriota; class Aminicenantia; order Aminicenantales; family Aminicenantaceae; genus CBFDBS01. The sequence continues at coordinate 770 of CBFDBS010000119.1, read as the reverse complement.
TCGTAGGGGAGGTTTGCAGGCAGGCTTCCGGCCATGTCCTGGACAATCCCGATGGCATTCTGAAAGGTTTCATTCGAGATGAATTTTCCCATGTTGGCAAAAACCTGGTCGGGGACGATGGCGCCGCTTTCTTCGACCTTGGCGGCGCTTACCGCGGCCCTGGCCATACCTCTGACCATGATCGAGATTTTGTAGATTTCAAACAGCTTTTCATTCGTATTGCTCAGGAAGTAATCACCTTTGGTCCCATTGTACTCGGAAATCAGCATGGACGTTCCGGTCATAATATCGAATATGGCCGGCTTGCAGGCATTATAGGCAAACCGGTGGAGCGTGGCAAACATGTTGGCATAGTGGGCGGCAAACCTGTGTTCTCCGCAGAGAAAAACCCTTTCTTTGGGAACAAAAACATTGTTGAAAACAACCATGCCTTCTTTGTTCAAGTATTTCGTTCCATGAGACGGACTGTATTTTCTGTCCAACGTTTTGATTTCGGGTCCCAGGACATACCTTTCAATCCCTTCCGCATCCGCCGGAACAGCAAATGCCACAGCGCAATCCTTGTCGCTCTCTCCATATTGAAGTCCGGGAAGAACGATGATTTCTTCAGTGTACAGGCTCATGGTGATGGGCGTTTTTATTCCGCTGACATAGATGCCCTCATCCGTTTCCTTCACGATACGTACAAAAGAGTCTTTTTCTTCTTGTTGGTGAGGGAGCAGACTTCTGTCTCCCTTGGCATCCGTTACCGCTGCAGCAGGAGCGATGTC
>CBFDBS010000118.1:0-7754 GCA_965603105.1 uncultured bacterium | reverse complement strand
TGCATCCACTAATTATAAACTCAATTTATTAAAAAAACGTTGCAATTGCCGGTTCTCTTCCCCGTTAGTGAATAAAATAAATGGAATGGTCTTGCTCCCTTCAGATTTTAAACGCCATTCCCTCACCTTCCTCTTCGGCGGCCACGGAACTCCGCCCGTTCAATCTGGACATTTATTTTAGACCATCGAGTAGACAATTGCTTCTTTTTTGAATTCTTCCGTGCTCAAACATTCGCGACCGGCCGGCAAGGCCGGCTTCCCTCGATGTCGGCTCGAGAAGGCTAAATCTTCAATGGTCGCTTCAACCATTCCACTTATTTTACTCAGACCAAAAGGGAAGAGAACTCAATTGCTTAACTCGGCAGTCTCGCTTATAATTTATCTTTAATCGTCCCTAGAGCCGGGAAAGAGCGGATCGGATGAAGTTGAAAAAAGGAATCCTGATAGTCTTTGAGGGTATCGATGGTTCGGGCAAATCGACTCAAGCCCTTAATCTTAAACAGAGACTCGAAGAGAAGATGATCGATGTCGTCTGCTTCAGGGAGCCCTCTCAAAGCCGTTGGGGCCGGGAGATCAAACTCAAGGCGGCGCTGCCGGATTCTTTAACTCCTGAGGAGGAGCTCACTCTTTTTCAAAAAGACCGTGCCGAAAACGTCGAGAAGAATCTCAAACCGGCTCTGGCCGAGAGAAAAATCGTGATCTTGGACCGCTATTACTATTCAACCGTCGCCTACCAGGGAGCTAAGGGAATCGAGAAGGAGAGGATTCGCCGGTTGAATGAGCGGTTTGTCGTCGAGCCGGATCTGGTGTTCGTCCTGGATGTGGAAGCGGGAGAAGGGCTTCAACGCATCTCAGAGAGAAAAAACAAGGATTTACTCTTTGAGCGTCAGGATTATCTGGAGGAGGTGAGAAAGAATTTTCTGGCACTCTCCGGAGATAATATCGTCCATATCGACGGAGATGAATCCGAAAAAAAAATAAGCGATGACATCGCCAGGATCGTATTCAATTATGTACAAAAATATGAAAAGGATCACCCACCTGAATAATCCATTGGTTAACGCTCGGGGATACGAGATCCTGCGGATGAAGCAGCGGCCTTGCGCCGGTGAGGGGCTCTCTGCTATATTTTGATATTATGTTTGAAACAAAAAAACTTGTCATCAAACTGAAAAAGCCGAATTTTAAAGACCTGAACTTCAAGGAAATATTGAAGCGGACGCTCCTTATCTTTTTGTTCTGTATGGTCGCAGGTGTGGGAGTTGTGATCGGAGTTTATAGAGGAATCGTGCAGAATCTGCCTCCCCTCTCCAAACTGGAAGAGTACGAACCTAAAATCATCACTTCCTTCTATTCCGGTGACGGGGAAGTCATCGGAGAGTATGCCACCGAAAAAAGAATTCAGGTCCAGTATGAAGATATCCCGGATGTCCTGATCAAGGCCATTATCGCCACTGAAGATCCCCGGTTTTTTCAGCATAAGGGGATCGACTATCTTGGTATTCTCCGGGCGGTCAAGGCGGATATTAAACTCATTTTCACACCCAGAAAACTTCACGGAGGAAGCACGATTACCCAGCAGCTCATAAGAGAGATCTTGCTCCACCGCCGGCAGGAGCTGCGCCGGAAGATTCAGGAAGCCATTTTGGCCAGGCGGGTAGAAAAAACATACACTAAGGAAGAAATCCTGGAATTGTACTGCAACCAGTTCAATCTCGGACACGGCGCTTACGGAGTTGAGGCGGCTGCTCAATTGTATTTTGACAAAGCTGTTTCAGAGCTGACACTGGAGGAAGCCGCCCTTATCACAGGAATTTTCCGGGGGCCGTCTCTTTATTCCCCTTATGACAGGCCGGATTTGATGCTCCGCCGCCGCAATCACGTCCTCAACCGGATGGTCGAAGAAAAATTCATCACCGCGGAAGAAGCGGAAGAGGCCAAAGCCAAGACGATGGGCGTACTGCCCCGCTACCGGAATGCCTCAGGATTTGCGGCCTATTTCAAAGAAGAAGTCAGAAAATACATCGAAAACAACTACGGTTCCGATGCCCTCTACGTCAGCGGACTCAAGGTCTATACGACACTGGATCCCAAACTGCAGAAATACGCCGAAGAAGCCCTCATCGTCCAGCTCCATAGATTGGACAAAGTTCAAGGCTGGAGAAAGGACAAGGCGAATCTGCTCGAAGAGGGTGTGGAAAACCTGGAGGAGATTGAAGAGTCCAAGTTCAAAAGTTGGTTAAAAGAGGATATGCCGGCGGGGAAAATTGTCGATGCTGTCGTTTTGGAAGTGGAGTCGGCAAAAGCAGTCGTCAAAATCAAAGATTACACCGGCCACATGACCAATATGGACCAATTGACCAATATGAACATCCAAACCTGGACAAAAACCCGGAACTTAAATGATCTCATCAAGAGAGGGGATGTCATCAAGGTCAAGATCAACACGGTCGATGAAGAAAAAAAGGAAATGTTAGTCTCACTCGACCAAGAGCCTATTTTAGAGGGAGCATTTCTTGTCATCGATCCTCAGACCGGACAGATCAAGGCCATGGTCGGGGGCTATTCCTTCGACAGGCTCGAATTCAATCAGACGACCCAGGCTCTCCGGCAGTCGGGATCTGCCATTAAACCGATGCTCTATACGGCGGCCATCGAGAACGGCTGGACACCGTCGAGTACGGTCGTGGACGAGCCTACTGAGTTTCCGGACAAATGGGCGGATGAGCCTTACGCACCGCTGAATTATGACCGGATTTACAAGGGACGGGTCACATTAAGACAAGGATTTGAAGAGTCCCGCAATATCGTAACCACCAAGATTTTGAACCATATCTCCCCCCAGACTGGAGTGAAATACTGCCAGAAATTCGGGATCACATCTCCTCTCTTACCCTATCTTTCGCTTGCCTTGGGGGCTTTTGAAGTGAGGATGATCGAGCTTGTGTCGGCGTTTACGACTTTTCCCAACAAGGGGGTGCGCATCACTCCTTATTTCATCACCCGCATCGAAGACAAGGACGGAAACATTAAAGAGGAGCACACCATAGAGTCCGAGGAGGTCATTTCTCCTCAGGTCGCCTATATCATGACGTCTCTTTTACAGGGCGTTGTCCAGAGGGGGACGTCCCAATCGGCAAGATGGCTGGATAAGCCCCTGGGCGGCAAGACCGGTACGACCGACGACTACTCCGATGCCTGGTTTGTCGGCTTTTCTCCCGATCTGTGCGCGGGCGTGTGGATAGGACACGGGCAGGGAAATGCCTCCATCGGTCCGAGGCAGTCAGGAGCGGTAGCCGCTCTCCCCGCCTGGATTGAATTCTTTCAAAAAGTCATCGAGGATGAAAAGGCTGTTGCCGAGGAGAACGGGGAAGAATATGAAAGAGGTGAGTTTGAGATGCCTCCTGAGCACCTCCTTCAGTTTGAAACGATCGATCTCAAAACAGGTTTATTGGCCACTCCGATTTGTCTTTTCCCCTTCAGGGAGGTCTATCTGCCCGGTACAGTCCCTTCCCGATGGTGTTCCTTCGAGGACCATATGATGATTCTCGATTATTATGATTCGCTCAAATAGAGACAGGGCGACGGCCGTTAGATCTATTTCTTTTTTATGACCCTTCTTGATCCCTTGGCGCTCGATTTGCTCGAAGAGGATTTACTCGAAGTCGAACGCGAAGACGTAGAGGAGCCTGTCGTTCGGGATGTGATTTTTCCCGATCCCGATGAAGTTCCCCGAGAGGAAGTGCCGCTAGATGATCCTCTTTTTATCGTTCCGCTGCTCTTGGTGATGCGTTCGTAGATCCGGCTTATGGCCGATGAAGGTTTGGAAGTCGAGCGGGTCGACTGTTCTTTCTCTGAGTTGATTTTGGATGACGGGGGATAGCTCTTGAATTTTCTGGCTGCAGGATCCTCTGCTTCTTTAGTGCCGCTGGGGGGCTGCAGTTTATCCCGGTCGGCGATCTGGGAAACTTTTTTCTCAATCGGAGCTCCGGACAGAGGTCTTCCTTCTCTCAACTCGGTTTGGCTTTCGTTTTTCCTGAGAATTTTTTGTCTCTCATTGAGGATCCCGATATCGACGGTGCTGTTGGCCGGCCGAACCGGCAGGGTGCTGAGACTATGACCGAGTCTCCCTAGCGATCTTACGGAATCTCCGTTGAGTGCCACTTTGGACACATCCTGCGCTTTCAACTGGTTTTTGTGAATGACCGTCAGTGCCCTGGAATCATTGGGATAGTCCCCTGTGTACCGGCCGTAATAGACATTGTTGATAACGACCCCGGGATATCCCCAGTAGCTCATGGGGGCCCAGCCGAAATAATCCGTTCCCCAGTACCAGCTGACCCATCCGGGTCCCCAGGCATTCCCGGGAATCCAGTGCCAGCCAAAGAGGGGACTCCAGTGCCACCGGCCGTAGTGAGATGTCACCCAGCCCCAGGGTTCGTAAGAAAGCCAGGTCCAGCCGCAGATGGGAAGCCAGGTCCAGCGGCCGTGGTAGTAGGGCCGCCAAGCGGCACCCATCCGGCCGGGAACCCAAATCCAGCCATAAGGAAAGTCATAGACCCAGTCGCCGTATTCGTAGAGTTCGTATTCGTAGTCTTCCAGCTCTTCAGGCAGATAACGTTGAGCGAGATGCTTCCGGGTCTGCATATCTCTGTCTTCACTCCAGCGGTCAAAACTGTCATCAGCTACGGCAAAAAACCGGGTGGGGCGGGAAGTGAAATATCCCTGAGCGGCTTCGATGCGCTGCTCATTTTTAATGAGATTTGATCCCGATTCACCAGCGGCTTCGACCAATCCGTTGAAAACGAAGATTTCCGTTTCGGCAGACGTCCGGACATCTACCCTGAAGAGACCAATGTCGAGGACATAGACCGAAACATCAGGGGTGTGGATCTCTATCTCTTTTTCTCTCTCCAAATTCTGGATGCTCAAGTAGACGTTTCCGGACCAAATTTGGATCTGGATCAGACTGTCTTCGATTGTCGGCAGCCTTAAGAAATCCACTTTGGTGTTGCGATCGAGCCGGAGATAGTTGCCTTGACCGATGTGGATTTCGGCACGGCCGTCTGTGGTTCCGATCCTGTCGCCTTCGGCTATGGGCATATTGATGACACCGTCTTCGTAGCCGAGGTCAGAAGCTCTTTGGATAAATGTGTCCCCGGTTAAAAAGCTGAGGCGCGCGATGGATCTGTTGGTGTATTTTGTTTCCTGAGCGTTTGCAAAAGTAAAAATAAAGAGAAAAATGAGAGTTGCTGTGGCGATTTTTTTCATTTTTCTTCTCCTGTTCGATGATTCACATGAAATACTTATGCAAGTCTCATGCCAAATCTCTCCCCTGACAGGCGGCGATTGACCTCATAACAATGTCCCTAATATGTGACGATTGAGCAGAATTCAAGACAAGGAGAAACTCCGGTCTAAAATTTCCAGTATTTGCCCTGTGTGGCAAGAACCGGCTGGAGTTCCTTCTTGAGGAGAGGGGAGACCTCTGTTTTGATGGAATCGTTTCCCGTCTTTCCGAACAACTGGAGCAGGACCTCTTTTACCCCGTCTCTCAAGCCCTGGAGGCTGTATCCGCCTTCCAGAGTGAAAAGAATTCTGCCGCTGCAGTGCCGTTCGGCCATTTTGATCAGATCAAAAGCCAGGGCTCCGAATCCTGAAGCGCTGATCAACATTCCGCCGAGAGGATCGTCTTCGTAAATGTCGAAACCGGCTGATACCAAGATGAACTCAGGATTGTACTCATCGACAATGGGGGCAAGAATGGAATTGAAAATGAAGCGAAAATCCGAATCGCCTTTTCCAGGAGAGAGGGGGACATTGACTGTATAACCTTCCCCCGGCCCTTGGCCGACCTCGCTCCAGTGGCCTGTCCCCGGATAATGGGGATACTGGTGGGTGGAGAAATAAAGAACGTCGTTCCGGTTGTAGAAAGAGTGTTGGGTTCCGTTGCCGTGATGAAGATCCCAATCGACAATGAGGATTCGCTTCAGACTAAACTTTTTCAAGAGGTATTCGGCCGCAACCGCCACATTGTTGAAAAGGCAAAAACCCATTGCCTGGCCGGATTCGGCGTGGTGTCCCGGGGGACGGATGAGGGCGAATCCGTTCTCGATTTTCTCTTCCATTACTGCCCGGCACGCTTCCAAAAGCCCTCCTACGGCCAGCATGGCGACCTCATATGAGCGGGCGGAGGTGGATGTGTCGGGATCGAGGACGGTTCTTTCTTTCCCGGACGTTTCTTTGATCCTTTGAATAAAAGCGGGGGTGTGAATCCAGGCCACTTCATTTTCATCGGCCGGTCTTGGGGCTATATTTTCCAGAGGAAAGGAAATCTCTCTCTCGATCATTCTGTAGATGACATCCAGCCTCTGCGGACTTTCCACATGAGAGGGCCCCATGTTGTGGTCCAAAAAACGTTTGTCTTTGACGATTCCTGTCGTCATTTAAGCCTCCGACTTGAAGAAAGGCTTCCATTTTTCCGGTGAAGGTTTTGGAGAAGCCAGACTGACAAAAACAAGAAGGGCCAGAGAACCGATCAGAGCAGGATAGATGGTCGGCATCCCGAATGGAAGATGCCCCAGGATTTTATTGGCGATTTCCCAAACGACGGTTATGCTCAATCCGCCCAGAATGGACGAAACTCCTGCGGCCGCTGTTGCCCGCTTCCAGAAGAAAACGGCCATAAGCGCCGGAGTGATACCCGCACCGTAGACAGTGTATGCGGCATAGGCGGCTTCCAGAATGGTCGGGAAAAATCTGATTAAAGCAAAGGCGATGAAGCCCAGAACAATAACCACAAGCCTCGAGAAGAGAATCATTTTTTTGTCGGGCAGATCCGGATTGATGAAACGCTGGTAGATATCCCGGACGACATTCGTGGCTGGGACGAGGAGGAAGCTGTTGGCGGTCGAGATGATGACGGCCACGATGGCGGCCATGAGAGCACAGCCGACTGCGACAGGAACGCCTTGATGGGCGACATAGATGATGATCCGGCCCGCATCCGAGGTCTCCAACCCTTTGAAATAGCTGCTTCCCACTACAGCCAGGGATTGGAGGGTAATGCCCAGGAGGATGACACCGATAATCCATCCGATCACGGATTTCTTAGCCTCCCGTTCGTTTTTGGCCGAAAAGAAGCGCTGGTACATATTGCTGTTTCCCAAGGCGAGAAGAAAGGTCGGAACAAAATAGCCCATGGCTTGCATCCAGTCCATGTTTCCAAGAAAGGCATGGGCCCGGGGAGTCACGTTGGCGGCGATAGTCTGCAAGCCGCCTGCGGTTTTGATGATGAAAGGAAGAGCAAGGAATACCCCAAAGATCATGATAATACCGTTAAAAATATCGAGATAGGCGACAGAGAGCATACCGGCCAGCATGGTGTAGATGATGACGAAAACGGCGATGATGAGGATGGCTTCCTGCTCGCCGAGCCGTCCATCTGTGACGATGTTGAGGACCCAGCCGCCGCCGCGGAATTGATAGCTGACAATCGTGACATAAGCGATGATCGTGGTGATTGTGGCGAAGATGCGGGCCCATTTGTTGTACCGGGCTTCCATTATATCCGGCACTGTGAACTGGCCGAATCTCCGGACCCTTCCGGCGATAAAATAGACAATGATGATTCCCAGCCATCCTCCGCTGCTCCCGATCAGAGAGGAAAAACCATGATTGTAGCTCAAGTTGGAGACGCTGAAGATATCTCCCGAACCGATCCATGAGGCCAACAGCGTTCCGACCAGTACTGG
>CBFDBS010000117.1:0-7759 GCA_965603105.1 uncultured bacterium | reverse complement strand
CAGCATGAAAAAAATTGTCTGTCTTCTGCTTGTTACCGCGACACTCATTGCCCAAACTCCCCAAGATGTGGCCCAGAAAACTGAAAATACGCTCCGTTCCTACAAGACCCTGCAGGCGGACTTCGTCCATCTGTTCTATTCGTCCTCGGTGGCCGAACCGCTCAAAGAATACGGGAAATGCTATTTCCAAAAACCCGGTCAGATGAAATGGCATTATGAAAAACCGGAGGAAAAAATTTTCCTTCTCACAAACAGGATTATCGAATCTTATTTCCCTGAAGACGAACAGCTCATTCGCAGCACATACAGAGAAGAGGAAGAATCCGGAATTCTGGCTCTCCTGTCAGGGCGTCAGGGAATTCTTCAAAACTATTCCGTCGAGTACAGCCCTTTCCCAACCGAAAACACTGGCGTGAAGCAGATAAAACTGGTTCCGAAGGAAGATGAAGACGAGTCTTACATCCTGCTTGAAATCGATGAGAAGAATTGGCAAATCCAAAAGGCCGTCTTCATGGACTGGGCTGGAAACAAATCGGAATTCCGGTTCAGCCGGGTTCGGCTCAACATCTCTCTTCCCCAAAAGACCTTCGAGCTGGAAGTTCCGCCGGGAACTGAGATTATCGAGGATATAAAAGCCAATTAAAACCTTTTTCCCCGGTAAGCGTATTATCAAAAGAGGACCGGGAGTCCTCCATGTATGAAGACAAAGAACTTGTTCAAAGGACGCTGCAAGGTGAGAAAAAGGCGTTTGAAATGATTATTCAGAAATACCAGACTCCCCTCTCCAGCTATATCGCACGCATGGTCAAGGAATACGAACTGGCCCTCGACATCACCCAAGAGGTTTTTGTCAAGGCCTATTCCTCACTCCGCTCCTACCGGCAGGAATACAAATTCAACACCTGGCTGTTCAAAATCGCATCGAATTCCGTCATCGACTACTGGCGCAAGAAAAGAATCCCTTCCGTCTCGATCGACCAGCCGTATGAAATGGGAGAGGAATCACTCCCCCATCAGATTCCCTCTGCTGATCCTTCTGTCATCCGAACAGTCGAACTTTCAGAACTCCGGGACCGCATAGAGACGGCTCTGGACCTCCTGCCCGACAGCATGAAGGAACTTTTCATCTGGAGGCATATCAACGACCTCAGTTATGAAGAAATGGCAGAGATAAAGGGAATACCCATTGGCACAATCAAGAACAGGGTTTTCCAGGCCAAAGAAATCATCCGTAAGAACCTGGAGGAAAAGAGATGGACTGCCTGAATATCGAACAGATTTATCTCTTCCTTGAACAGGAAATGTCCCCTGACGAGATGTTACGCATCCAAAAGCATCTCGATTCCTGCCCCCGCTGCGTCAATGCCGTTGAGGACAGGCGCGCACTGGTCCTGGCAGCCAACAGCCTCCCTCAGATAGAAGTCCCGCCCGATTTCAGACAGCTGGTGATGGCTGCCATCTTCCCGGATAAAGTTCCGCTGAGCGTGTGGGTCAAATCCATCGCCGCCGGACTTTCGTCTACGGTCTTTGCTTTCCTTCTCTACTACATTTTTTCCGGGAAAAATTTAGCCGGCCTCTTTATCTCAATCGGTCAGTTCTTTCTCTCAGTGCTCAGTGCTCTATCGACAGGCTTGGCGAAAATTCTTAAACTTGCAGGTTATCTGGTGAATATTCTTTTTGATCTGGTGCGCCTTCTGATCAAAGGCTTTGTCCAACTGACCACTCTCCTGAGTCCGGAAGCTCAATTCATCATCATCGCCATCACCCTTCTCCTTTCTGCGCTTCTTCTTTTTGGGGTGAGACGAAAATTCATGATGGGAGAAAAGGCATGAATTCAAAGATTTTGATTCCCTTGGTTTGTCTTTTGCTTCTCGCGGGATTGACTCCGCTGAACGGCCAAGGATTGATTCTCCAAAAAGATATCACGGTGGAAAGAAACGAGATCGAAGATAACGTCATCTCGCTCGGAGGGACAATCTGGGTCAAAGGCGAAGTCAAACAATCCGTGATCGCCTTCGGCGGAAAAATCATCATCGAAGGCAAAGTTGGCGAGACCGTCTTTGGTTTCGGCACCGATATAGAACTCACTTCGGCTGCGGTCGTCGATGGAGACGTGGCAATCATCGGGGGACAGCTCGATAAACACCCAGAGGCCGTTGTCAAGGGGGACACCGTCACCCTGTCCTTCGACACCCCTGAGTTCCTGAAGGACATTTTTTCAGGTGGCTTGGGAGGCCTGATAACGATCATTCTGATAACGAAGCTCATTTCGCTGGTCTTCTGGTTCATCATCGCCGTTATTCTGGCGGCTGCTTTCCCGCGTCAAACATCTCTAGCGTCTTCTCAGATAAGGAACAACTTCTGGCCGACCTTCGGAGTCGGTCTCCTCAGTATCATTATTTTTACAGGCGCGGTCATCTTCTCCGCTTTTCTGGCCCTCGTCCTGATCGGCATCCCTATTATCATCACCCTAGCCACAGTGGGAATCGCCGTTAAGGTCTTTGGCCGAGTGATCATCTTTCACTTTTTCGGACAGAGCCTGGCGCGGGCCTTCAACAAAAAGAATCCCGCCGTCATCGCCGCCGTCATCTTCGGTTTCTTGGTGGTCAGCGTCGTCACTTTCATTCCCATCATCGGGTCCCTCTTTTCGATGGTGATCAATATCCTCGGATGGGGAGCGGTTATCCGCACTAAGTTCGGGACTAAGGAGAATTGGTTTCAGAAAAAACAGGCGGCACTGACAGAAGCTGAATAGCTGAATCCGGATCTGAAATTGCCCCTTAGAGGGACTGCGCCATTTCCCTGAGATTATCGATCAAGAGAATCCGGACTTGTAGCGGCTCATTCCACGCATTGAGGAAAAAATCACATCCAGGATTCGAGAGATGATGTGGATTTGGTACTTATAGACGGCCGGCGCGGCCGAGTTAGAAATCTTCTTAAATTTCCAGGATTTCCTTCTCTTTGATGCGGGCAAACTCCTCTATTTTTTTGGAGTATTCATCGGTGATTTCCTGGAGTTTGTCGTATCCCCAGAACTTGTCGTCCTCTGTAATTTCCTTTTCTTTCTCCAACAACTCGATGACTTCCTTGGCTTCTCGACGCATGTTGCGCAGAGCGATTTTCTCCTCGTCCATCATTTTCTTGACATGCTTGGCGATTTCCTGGCGTCTTTCTTCATCCAGAGGGGGGATAGGAATCTTCAGAACTTTGCCGTCATTGATGGGATTGAATCCCAGGTCAGCAGCCCTGACGGCTTTGTCTATGGCATCAAGGAAACGGGGATCCCATGGTTGGACGGAAATCAGTGTCGGGTCCGGAACGCCAAGGGTTGCCACCTGGCTGATCGGAGTGAGGCTTCCGTAATAATCCACTTTGATGTCCTCAAAAATGCTGATATTGGCCCTTCCCGTCCTCAGTTTCGTCAGCTCTTTACGGAAGTGTTCAACCGACGCTTTCATCTTTTTTTCGAGTTCTTTCAGTTCTTCCTTGACCATTTGAATCCCCTTCTTCGTTTAAAGATATATACTTCCTCTCCGCGGAGGAAGGAGTCAAGTTTTCATCCGATTTTTGTGCCCACATCCAAGCCGAGCACTGCTTTCTTAATGTTGTCTTTCTTTTTGAGATTGAAGACAATGATGGGGAGGCTGTTCTCTTTGCAGAGGGAGATGGCAGTGGTGTCCATAACCTTCAACCCTTTTTTGATCACATCCATATACTTGATCGAATCGAACCGTTTGGCCGTCTTGACCTTCATGGGATCAGCAGAATAGACTCCGTCGACTTTGGTCGCCTTGAGGATCACCTGCGCATTGATCTCCAGGGCGCGAAGAGCGGCGGCCGTATCTGTGGTGAAATAGGGGCTTCCGATGCCGGCGCTGAAGATAATGACACGCCCCTTTTCAAGATGCCGCAGTACCCTTCCCCTGACAAAAGGTTCGGCCACAGCCTTGACTTCGATGGCCGAAACGTGCCGGGTAACGACCCCTTCCTTTTCTAGAGCGTCCTGGAGGGCGATGCCGTTGATGACAGTCGCCAGAAGACCCATGTAATCGGCCGAGGCACGATCCATTCCCGCCTCGGTTCCCCGGATTCCCCTGAAAATATTGCCGCCACCAATCATGATGGCAATCTGAACTCCGAGCTCATGGATATCCCTGATCTGTTTGGCGATGGACTTGGCGGTATCAACACTGATGCCGTAAGTGAATTTTCCTAGTAAAGATTCCCCCGAAAGCTTGAGCAGAATGCGATCGTATGCGGCTTGAACTTGAGGCATATTTCAAATCAAGATTCACCCAATTGGAACCGGGCGAATCTTTTGACACGAATGTTCTCTCCAAATTTGGCTATAAAAGAGGCCACGTACTCCTTGATAGAGACTTTGTCATCTTTGATGTATTTTTGATCGAGGAGGCAGACTTCCTCATAAAACTTGTTCAACTTTCCCAAGACGATTTTCTCGATGATCTCTGCGGGTTTGTTCGAATCCTTGAACTGAGCGGCAATAATTTCCTTCTCTTCATCCAACACATCCTGAGGTATCTCCTCCGGGGAAACATAGCGAGGGCTTGCGGCAGCAACATGCATGGCAATGTTCTTGACCATATCCTGGAATTCCTTGTTTCTAGCCACAAAGTCCGATTCACAATTGACTTCGACTAAAACACCGATTTTCCCATTCATATGGATATACGAGCCGACAAGACCGTCAGCGGTATCCCGGCTCATTTTGCGTTCGGCTCGGGCAAAACCTTTTTTTCTCAAAACGAGGATGGCTTTTTCAATATCTCCGCAGCTCTCGTTGAGTGCCTTTTTGCATTCCATCATTCCCAATCCGGTCCGCTCTCGCAACTTTTTGACTTGTTCTGCACTGATTTCCATTTGATGCACTCCCCTAGTCTGATTTCTCTGGTTCCTTGGGGCTCTCTTCTACTTCCCCCTCAGCAGGAGACTCTTGAACAACCGGCTCGGCTGGGACATCCGCCTCCGGCTTTTCCTCCTCAGCTGCTGTTTCAACCGGAATTTCTTCTTTCTTCTCCGTTTTCTCTTCTTTTTGCTTCTTCTCTACTTTCTCTACTTCTTTTTCTTCCTTTACTTCCTTTTTTTCCTTTTCTATTTCCTTTTCCAAGCTTTCTTCTTCTACAGTCCCGGCCGCCTCTTCAAGGGCAACGGTTTCTTCCTCTACAACCGTCTCCTCATCCTTCTTTGTTTCCTGGAGTTCTTGATCGAGTTTTCTTTTCTTTCCCTCAAGGATAGCCTCAGTCACCTTCATCGTGAACAATTCAATTGCTCTTACGGCATCATCGTTTCCCGGTATGGGATAATTGATATTCTCGGGGTCTCCGTTCGTATCGACAACGGCGACCACCGGGATTTTGAGCTTCTGGGCTTCCAAGATGGCGATATCTTCCCTGGTTGAATCGATCACAAAAAGAGCTCCCGGCATACCGGTCATATTTCGAATTCCACCGAGATTTTTATTCAGCTTCCTGTACACTTTGTCCATTCTGGACTGCTCTTTTTTGGACAGCAGATCCCACCGACCATCCTCTTTCATCTCATCCATCTCGAGCAATCGCTCAACACTGCCCCGGATGACAGTGAAGTTGGTCAATAGTCCTCCCAACCAGCGCTGGTTGACATAACTTGTTTCACATTTTAGGGCATAATCCTTGATAATGTCCTGAGCCTGCTTCTTCGTTCCGACGATCAGAACCTCTTTCCCCTGCAACACTATATCCGCGATGAACTGAAGGGATTCTTTAAAAATCTTGATGGTCTTCTGGAGATCGATGATGTAGATTCCGTTCCGCTGACCAAAAATGTAATCCTTCATCTTTGGATTCCAGCTCTTCGTTTGGTGGCCGAAATGAACACCGGCTTCTAATAGCTCTTTCATAGTGACTGTAAGCAACGGTTTTCCTCCATTATCTCTTGTGGTATTGAGGGGCCTTGCGGGCCTTGAGCAACCCGTATTTCTTACTTTCCTTGATCCTGGAATCTCTGGTCAGGAAGCCTGCTCCCCTTAGGACCGGTCTCAACTCTTTATTGAACTCCGTCAGTGCTCGGGCAATCCCCAATCGAATAGCCTGCGCCTGGCCGCTCAGACCGCCTCCGTTCAAACGGATGAAGAGATCAAACTTGCTCTCGGTTTCCGTCAGGAGCAGCGGCTGTTTTATGGCGTGCTTTTGGCTGTCCAAGGCAAAATACTCATTGAACGGTCTCGGTTTTTTATTGACATAGAGGGTGACTTCACCTTTGCCGGGTCTCAAGTAGACGCGTGCGATCGAGTTTTTCCTCTTTCCTGTTCCGTAGTACTGTATTAAGCTCAAGATTCCTCCTATAGTTTGTATTCCTTAGGATTCTGTGCTTCATGCGGGTGATGGGGACCCCGGTAGACTTTGAGTTTCTTGTGAACTTTCCGGCCGAGTTTGTTTTTGGGGATCATACCTCTCACAGCCTTGCGGATGACTTCCTCCGGGTTGGTCTCCATGAGATCCTTCAGGCTCTTCTCTTTAATTCCGCCTGGATACTCAGTATGGGAATAATATTTTTTTTGCTCCAGCTTCCTCCCGGTGAGCTTGATCTTCTCAGCGTTGATGATGACAACAAAATCTCCGCTGTCCATGAAGTTGACGAACTCGGGCTTGCCCTTTCCGCGAAGGAGCACTGCGACCTCGGTAGCCAGCCGGCCGAGGACCTTTCCTTCAGCATCAATCAGCCACCACTTGTGCTCGATTTCTTCTTTTTTAGGTACAAAAGTCTTCATCGTTTCAAACCTTAGAATGTTGTCCTGTAAATTTTAAGAGTTTGTGAACAAATAAAATACTAAATATTGGGGAATATGTCAACCGTCCACTGAAGCGTAAATGTATATCTCCTGTTGATTTAGGGAACATGACGACCTGACAGCCTCCTCAATTATCCAAGTTATCAGAGCCTGATCCCATCGATTGAGGCGCTCAAGTGCGATTTAAACCCAGTTTTCAAAGTCGGATCTTTTCAGTGAACCCAGACTTTGGGGCCCTTTCGTGTGATCAGCTTGATCAAGCCCATTCCGACCAGAAATCCTCCGATGTGGGCGAACCAGGCTACCCCTCCTCCGCTGAAAACGTTCAACACTTGAAGGATAAACCAGAGGCCCAAAACAAAGGCGGCAGGGATATAGACAATCTGAATGAAAATAATCAGGAAGACCAGAGTCTTTATCCGGGCGTTCGGATAGAGAATGAGATAGGCGCCGAGCACTCCGGCGATAGCTCCGCTGGCCCCGATCATCGGGACATCAGAATTGGCGTTAAAGAGAGTATGGATTAGACTCGCTCCCAGTCCGCAAATCAGATAGAAGAGGATAAAACGAAAATGACCCAAGAAATCCTCGATGTTGTTACCGAATATCCAGAGATAGAGCATGTTGAACAGAAGGTGTAAAAAACCGCCGTGCATAAACATGGAGATAAAGAGGGTCGTCGGAGGAGAGAGGCGTTCAACTTGCGCAATCCAGGGATTGAAGCCCGGAGGCAGCGTTTGGAAATGGGTGAGTTCCCAGGGAATAGCCCCCATGCTGAACACATGATACTGAAGACCTTGCGGTGAGAACAGTTGATAGAGGAAGACGATGATATTGACGGCAATAAGAATGACCGTCACCACGGGAAAGCGCCGGGTCGGATTATCGTCTTTTAAAGGGATAAACATCTTTCTTCTACAGAGGCGGTTTCAGCGAATACCAGGAAAGAGTTCCTGTACAATACGC
>CBFDBS010000116.1:0-7827 GCA_965603105.1 uncultured bacterium | reverse complement strand
ATTTGTCGGGGCAGTGAAGGATTGAGTGAAAGCAGTATTTTGTAAACGGACTGTCCGCTCCAGTGAGCGATATCCAGAGCGCTTATCTCGGATTTTCCCTGTCTTCCGATAAGAACGGCTTCATCTCCAACCTTGGCTTGAACTCCATTGGAGAGAAGCACCTGCATATGATTGGCGGTGATGCCGGCTATAAGGGGATGGAATTCCCCCCCGATCAACACTCCGCCTCTGTCCACCGCAGTCGTGGGATATCCGTCGGAATATCCCACGGGAAGAACGGCGATTGATTGGCGCTTTGGGGCGACATACGCCCGGTGATAGGACACCGAATCGCCCGGGTGCAGTTCCTTTACAGCGGCCACCCGGCATTTCAGCTCCAGAACCGGCTTGAGGTTGATTTTTTTTGCGGCATGGGCCTTATCGGACGGATAGTGACCATAGAGGATGATTCCCGGTCTGATCATGTCCAGATGGGCTGCAGGCATGTCCAGAACGGCGGCGCTGCTGGCTGCGTGTCTGAGTCCAAGAGAGACTCCGTTTTTCTCCCAGGTATCGCAGATTTCGAGTAGACGCTGCAGTTGAATGAGATCGAAATCCGGATCTTCGGTCAAAGTTGTGGAAATTCCGGCAATTTCGACTCCCGGCAGAGCAGCAGCTTTTTCAATATAAGGGTGCGCCTGGTGATAGGGAATACCCATCCTGCCCATTCCGGTATCGATATGGATGTGAACCTTCGTTTTTCTGGAGAGCCGGAGGGCGGAGGCATTAAGAACAGAAATCTCGTCCGTGAAAACCGATTGAGAAACATTATTTTCAACCGTCCAGTCCAGATCTATAGAGGAGATGGGACCGAAATGATGGATCGAACACGAGATTCCCGCTTCACGCAACTGAACGGCTTCTTGAAAATTTCCAACCATAAGCGAATCTATGCCATTTGTGTCGAGGTGCCGGCCCACTTCGGTTAATCCATGGCCGTAGGCGTTGGCTTTAATGACAGCCATGATGGGCGCCTTCAACAGGTTCCTCAACTGGTTGAGGTTCCATTCCATAAACGTGAGGTTCAGATCGATCCACAGCGAGGATTGAGGGAAAGAGGGTGTGATGGCCGGTGTCGGCTTTTTCCCTTGAACCTTAGTTTTCTCTGAGCGCAAAAGAGCCAGCGGTCCCAGACCTAAAAACTGAATGAAATGCCTTCTGTTTGTTTTCACTGCCGTTTTCCTTAATCTTGGATTATTCAGTCAAGAGTTGAGAATAAATATATCCTAATTTTGTCTGGCTGTAAAATTTTGGGGTCAGACTTCTACAGGCATCTTGAGCAAAACCAAAGTCTTTATACGTACGAGGGTGCTTAGCGAAGTTTGACCCCCGAGAGCGAAGCCTGGTCAGGGCCTAAAAAAAGCTGGAAAGGATTTCAGTTGGACATCGAAAAGTCGTTCAGATATAGTTGATGGAGATCGAGCCCGGATGTGGTGTGATCATGAAGAGCCATATTTCACGAAGAGAGTTCTTGAAACGAACAACGAAGATTGCCGCAGTCTCGATACACATTTTGTGGGCAGCAGCTCTAGGTTTTTTCTTGGTTTGTCTTTCTTCTTCTGTTCATTTGAGGGCGGGAGTACAGGATGAGCCCTATGTCGATATCCAACTCAGCTCCCGGGCTCTCAAACCCGGGGAAATTGTCAAGATCCTCATCCTCAGCGATCCACCCGCTGACCGAGTGCGATTACGTTATCAGAACAAGGGATTTCCGGCCGCCGATAGGGGGGGAGGAAAGCAGTTCTTGGCTTTTATCGGGCTGGATATGAATATAAAACCGGGTATCTATTCCCTGATTGTGACTCTGCTCTATGAAAACGGATATCAGCATCAGATCAAGAAGGAGATCGTGATCGAATCCGTGGAATTTGCCGTCAAAAAGCTCTGGGTGGACGAGAAGTTTGTCACTCCTCCACCTGAGGTTAACGAGAGAATCAAAAGAGAATCCGAACTGATTCAGACTGTTTATGAAATGTTCACGGTCCAATGGAGGGGAGACGGAGATTTCATGCTGCCCGCAGAAGGGGAAATCACCCCCAATTTCGGAGAAAGGCGGATCTTCAACAATCAGCCTCGCTCAGCGCACAGCGGTGTGGATATTTCTTCTCCCTATGGAGATCCGGTGAAGGCATCGAATTCGGGTAAGGTCGTGGTTGCCAATGATCTGTATTATGCCGGGAAGACTGTCATTCTCGATCATGGTTTGGGAGTTTTTTCTCTCTATTGCCATTTTTCGGAGATAGCTGTGGAATTGGGAGATGATGTGTCCAAGGGGGATGTGATCGGCAAAATCGGAGCAACCGGAAGAGTGACCGGTCCGCACCTTCATTGGGGGGTCAGAGTGCTCGAAAGCCGGGTGGATCCCCTCTCTTTATTGGATATGGATTCTAAATAAAAGTAAGTCTGGGAGGTCGTTTCCAAGTGAGTGTCCACTCCAATTCCGCATAGTTGAATTCTTTCCGAACTCTCTTTTCATCACGGTTTTAGAAATGCTTAAGCCCTGTGTGAACTGCTTGATATTTTAGAGAGAGGCGAATATAAATAAAGATTCGTCATCGCTACACAAAGGTTGTTTTTATGATTGATACCAAATTTTCGATGATCGCCGCAGTGAGAGAAGCCTACCGTCTAGGGCAGGAAGACGAAAGTCTTGATCCCATTGTGGGCATCGATAGCTCTGGTGAACCCGTCGGTCGAATCCGGCAGGGCGACAGCGTGATTTTTTATGATATCAGAGGAGAACGGGAGATAGAGATCACCAGAAGCCTGACTGAAAAGAATTTCTCTCATTTCCCTGTTGCTCAAGATCTGATGTTGAATTTTGTGTCCATGATTGAATACAGTTCAGCGCTCGAAGTGAAGGTGGCCTTTCCTCCTCCAAGGAACAGAATCAAAAACACGTTCGCCGAGGTTGTCACCCAAGCCGGGCTTCGTCTGTTGAAAATTGCCGAGTCTGAAAAGGCCATCCATATGAGCTATTTCATGAATGGAAAGACCGAGGTCCATTTTCCGGGCGAAGAAATGATTGTCGTCCCTTCACCGGAGGGCGTTCGAGACTATGCTCAAGTTCCGGAAATGAGCGTGGATAAATCGACGGCGGAAATTTTACGATCTCTTCAAAACCCGGACTATCAGGTCATCATCGCCAATCTGGCCAATGTGGATGTTGTCGGACATTGTGAGAATAAGAAGAGCGTCTTAAGGGCCGTCGAAGCGGTCGACAGAGCAATGGGGCAAATTGCCGACGCCTGTCTCAAGAAGAAGATTTCTTTGGCCATCACCGCCGATCATGGAACTGTTGAAGAATGGCTCTACCCGGACGGGAAAATCAACACGGGCCACACAAAAAATGATGTTCCCTTCATCCTTGTTGACGACACTTTCGAGGGGAGAGATGGCGTCCGATTGAGGAATGAAGGTGAGTTGGCGGATGTGGCCCCGACGCTTCTTGAAATGTTGGGCATCGCCAAGCCCGGCGAAATGACAGGAGAGAGCTTGCTGCTCAATTTTACTGAACGGTCCGAACAACCCAGAAGGCTCCTTCTGCTCATCCTGGACGGATGGGGAATCAGAGAAGAAACTTATGGGAACCTGATCTGTGAAGCACACACCCCTCATTTTGACCGGCTGTGGGAAAAACACCCCCATGCTTTCCTGAAGGCATCCGGTGTTGAAGTGGGGATGCCCGAGGGAACAGTTGGGAATTCCGAAGCCGGTCACCTCCACATCGGGGCCGGCAGGCGGGTTCTTCTCGACCGTGTCAAGATCGACAGAGCGATAGAGAGTGGGGAATTTTATAAAAACGAGGCTTTCCTCTGGGCTATTAAAGAGGCGGAGAAGAAGCATAGGTCCCTTCATCTGATGGGGATCGTCTCTCACTTCAGCTCACACGGTACGATCGATCATCTCCTGGCGCTCCTTCAAATGGCTCAAGCCCGTGAAATCGATAACGTCTATATTCATGCCCTGATAGGAAGGAGGGGGGAGAGGCCCGAGAGCGGAGCCTGGTACATCGGAAAGGTCGAAGAGTACTGTAGAGAATTTTCAGTGGGCAAGGTTGTAACCATAATGGGTCGGTTTTGGGCGCTGGATCGAGAAGAAAACTGGGATCGAGTTGAAAAAGCCTACAGGGCCCTGGTTTACGGGGAAGGCCGGAGGATCAGGCTCAAATGAGGCGGGACTTGGTGACACCGGCAGCGGCATGAAATGAACTTTTTTTGAGGCAACTCCGTATCAAAGAGATAAGGAAAATAAAACGGTGAGTATCGAAGTCCAAAATATCTCCTTCAGCTATGGAAGGCTCAAGGCCTTGGATACTGTATCCCTCACGCTTCCTGGAGGGGCTGTCGGGCTTTTGGGACCGAACGGAGCGGGAAAAAGTACCCTCCTGCGGATCCTCCTCGGTTTTTTGGTGCCGGAATCCGGTGAAGGAAGCATCCTCGGCTATGATATCGGAAAGCAGCAGTCGAATATCCGCCGTTATGTGGGCTATATGCCGGAAGACGATTGCCTCATTCCGGGAATGGATGCGGTGACATTCACTTCGTACCTGGGAGAGCTGTCCGGAATGCCCCGCCAGGAAGCGATGAAGAGGGCCCATGATGTGCTCTACTATGTCGGACTGGAAGAAAGCCGTTACCGCAGACTGGAAACCTACTCCAGCGGAATGAAGCAGAGACTGAAGCTCGCCCAGGCCTTGGTCCATGATCCCCGGCTCATTTTCCTGGATGAGCCCACCAGCGGTTTAGATCCCAATGGAAGAAAGGAAATTCTGGATTTAATCATCGATATCTCGTCGATGAAGGATATTCAGGTCTTGATCTCTTCTCATATCCTTTCCGATATAGAGGCGACATGCTCCTATGTCGTGATTCTCAACAAGGGGAAACTGGCAACCGAGGGCAATATTAGTGATCTGAAAAGGATCCAATACAGCCTTTTCGAGCTAAAAGTCAAAGGCGAAACCGAGAGATTCTTCAAAAGATTGGCCGAGAGGAACTGTCGATTGGATGAAACAGAGGACGGCGTATTGAAAGCTTATCTGCCGCCAGAAATGAGCCCCCAGGAAATTTTCAGCATCGGTGCCGAAGAAAAAATCCAGATCCGGCACTTCGTCAAGAGTCAGACTTCTCTCGAAGATCTGTTCGCCGAAGTTGTAGGAGTCGATTGATGGCCATCAAAGAAAAAGGATATGACCATTGGGAAGGAGAATCCCTCCAAAAAAGAATTTCCTGGTGGCCTATCACACGGACCGGCATCAGATTGACCTTTCAAAAGAAATTTTTCAAGCTCCTTTATGCTCTGACGCTCATTCCTGCCCTGGTATTTTTAGTCGGGATTTACCTTTCGGAAAGACTGGACGATTTTAGCCTGATGATTGGAGAATCTTCCGAAATTCTTCGTGTCAATCCCGCTTTCTTCAAAACCTATTTGAGCAATGAATTTTTAATGTTTATGGTTGCCATCATTCTTGTCCTCGCCGGAGCCGGCCTTATCGCCGATGACTTGAAATTCAATTCCCTCCAGCTCTATTTTTCACGGCCTATCAAGAAACTCGATTATTTCATGGGAAAGGCTTCAATTCTCGCCTTTTATCTGTTCATGCTGACGCTTGTTCCCGGTCTTGTCCTTTATCTCATGAAGATTGTCTTTTCGGGAAGCCTGAAGTTTGTAGGCGAACACCCCTTACTCCCTCTGTCCATCATCGGCTTTTCCCTAGTTTTGACTGTGTTTTTTTCTTTTTATACGCTACTTCTTTCCTCGGTCAGCAAGAACAGGCGGTATGTCATCATTCTCATCATCGGGATTTACTTTTTTTCCGACATCCTTTTCGGAATTTTCTATGGAATCTTCCACAGCCCCTACTTCTCTCTTTTCTCTCTTAAAGTCAATCTTCAGCAAATCGGAGCCGCATTTTTCGGAGTCAAACCTGTTTACGATGTCTCCTGGATATTTTCCCTTTTGATTGTCGGTATCATTTGTCTGCTTTCAGGATTGGTGCTGATGAAAAAAGTCGAAGGGGTGGAGATTGTCAAATGACTGAGGCGGTCATCGAAACCAAGAAGCTCTCTAAATGGTATGGAAATGTTCTGGGTTTGAGTGATGTGACCCTGCAGGTTGAGCCGGGGATCACCGGTTTGCTGGGTCCCAACGGCGCCGGGAAATCCACATTCCTCAAACTTTTAACGGGCCAAATCACACCCAATATCGGTTCCGTTACAATCAACGGAGAGAGTGTCAAAAACAACTTCGGTCTTTTTGCCAAAATCGGCTTCTGCCCTGAACAGGATTCTTTTTACGAGGGAATATCGGGAAAGGAATTCCTCACCCACCTCTTGAGGCTGTCTTCGTTTTCGGCGCTCGAGAGTGAGGAAAGAGCGTTGAAAGCTCTGGATTTTATAGAACTCACGGAAGACAAAGACCGCAACATCAAGTCTTACAGCCGTGGAATGAGACAGAGACTCAAAATCGCCCAGGCGATAGCCCATGATCCGCAAATCATCATCCTCGACGAGCCTCTCAACGGCTTGGATCCTTTAGGCCGCAGAAAAATCATCCGCCTTGTCAAATCCTATGCCGCTGAAGGGAAAACGATCATCGTGTCCAGCCATGTCCTTCCCGAAATAGAAGCCATGACCAAAAAAATCATTCTTATTCATCAGGGAAAAATATTTGCCGAAGGGAACATTCACTACATAAGGGATTTGATCGAAAAACATCCGCACATCGTTTCCGTCAAATGCAGCAGCCCAAGGATATTGGCTTCCAAATTCATTGGATATGACTTTATCTTGAACATCCACTTCGATCCGTCAGGAGATTCATTTCGGGTTGAGACGAACAGCAGGGATAAATTTTTCGATCTCCTCCCTCGCCTCATTGTCGAAAACGGGATCGAAGTTCAGGAAATCACTTCGCCTGATGATAACCTTCAGGCTGTTTTTGATTATTTGATAGGGCATTAAGATGGAAATGACACAACAACGAAGATTGTCGTTCTTCCTCGATTCCACAATGCGGATATTTTCTTTTTTCTTTTTCTATGGAAAGAAGGCCCGGCGGACCAAAGTGTTTTACTTGATAAGCCTTTTTCCCGGATTGATGGCCGCTGTCATCAAGATAGGCCAGTTTTTTTCTACAGAATCCCTGCCCAGTGGAATGGAGATATTTTCGAATATGATTTTGGTTTTTTATCTCCAGTTTTTTGTGCTCATCCTCGCTCTTTTTTTTGGGACGTCCGTCTGTTCTGAAGAAGTCGAGGGCAGAACCCTGACATATTTAACTACCCGGCCGATCCCCAAGCCCGCTATCATCATCGGGAAATATATGGCTTACTGTGCTCTCGGTTCTTTAATGACTGTGATCGGGATGGCCGTTTCATTTATCATCTTGAACTTTGAGAATCTGCTGGATCTGTCTCTTTATCCCATCCTCTTCAAGGATATGGGAGTGATGGTTATCGGTGTCGCCTGTTATATGGCGTTTTTTACTTTCATCGGCACATCGATGAAAAAGTCCATTCTTTTCGGTCTCGTCTTCAGTTTCGGCTGGGAGAATGTGATCCAATATTTTCCCGGTTCCACCCAAAGGTTTGCTATCGTCCACTACCTCAAATCTCTCCTGCCCTCCCAGCATTCCGGGAGCAGGTTTTCCATTCTGCTCTTTCAATTGGAGCCCACATCTCCGGGGACGGCCATTACCGTACTGCTCTTGTTGACGGTTGCTTTTCTTGCCTTGGCCAGCTATGTCTTCACTAAAAAAGAGTACATTCTGGAGGATTGATTTGAA
>CBFDBS010000115.1:0-7842 GCA_965603105.1 uncultured bacterium | reverse complement strand
GACAGTCCGTTTACAAAATACTGCTTTCACTCAATCCTTCACTGCCCCGACAAATAATCGCCTGATAGGAAAGCAATTTTCCTTTCCTTTGAGTTGTGGAGCTGCCGAAAAAAGAGACTTGGCCATGGCGTATAAAATCTGAAGGGAGCAAGGCCATTCTCGATGTGTTTTAACTAAACAAAAAGGGGAGAGGATGAACCTGTTCAGGCCGTTAAAAGGAGTAACTGAAAGTCAGCGCCTGATGCCGCGGAGTGAGAGAGACTCCAACATTTATCCTATCCGACTGACCGCTGCGGTGAAGCTTTGAGATCTTCTTGCTAATGAAGTAGCCCAGAGCAGAGCCGATGAAAACATCGGATAAATAATGCTTGTCCAGAGTGACACGGGTTGCGGCCACAATCCCTGCCACAGAGTAAACAAGAACATCTACCCACAGTTTTTTAGAATGCTCGGCTATGATTGTGGCCACCGAAAAGGCGGCGGAAGCGTGCCCCGAAGGGAAAGAATGATACCTGGAGCTAGTCGCGAACGGATGAAAGCTCAGACTCGACTCACCGGAATAAGGACGCGCCCTGCCCGCTGAGATTTTCAGCACATAGGTCAGAACAGTGGTGATGATGAGACTCTCGGCTCCAAGCAAGCCTATTTTCCTCAACTGTTCATCGTGGAATAATTCTCCCGACAAATAAGAGCCAATGATCAGCCCCCCTAAGAGAGTGCCGTCTCCAAAGTCTGTGAGAACCTCGGCAGCATTATTGGCATCTTCGGTCTTGTTTTCCCTCACCCAATCCTGGATGCTGTCATCAAAACAGAACATCAAAGCCCCAGTTCCTAAAACAGCCGAAAATTTTAAAAAATCCTTCCCTTTCCAGCGTCCGGGAGAGGCAGCGACATCTTTAATGTCTCTTCCGAATTGATTGAAAAATTCTTTGTTGAGCCTGTATTTGGAATCGTCTTCGGAACCTTTCAACGGACCTGCGGAAAAGAACATGCAAATAACGACCGCAAAAATCATGGGCGTAGCACGGAGTTTCCTGTTAATTCGATTCATCGCCTGTCTCCTTCTTCAATCCATTCAAATAGGCCTCAATCCTTTGCAATGTTCTCTCCGTCGCTCCCCGAAACGAAGAGATGAGCCGGGACGCATTCTCACCCATTTCAAACAACTCCGGTTCATTGGCAAACAGAAAAATCCGTTTCAAGTCTTCATCGTTTTCGACGATCCGGGCCGCTTGTTCTGCAATAAAACGGTCGGCCAGCTCTTGAAAATTATTCATGTGCGGACCGAAAAAAATGGGCTTCCCATAGAAAGCAGGTTCGAGGAAATTCTGCCCTCCCCATGAGATGAGGCTTCCTCCGATGAAGGCGGCATCACACATGGCGTACATGGAGGCCAGTTCTCCGAGTGTATCGAGGAGAAGAATATCCCATCTCGATCCGGATTGAACCTCAGATCTCCGCCTGACTCTAAAGGATGTTCCCCGAAGCAGTCTTTCAATTTCTTCAGCCCGTTCAGGATGTCGAGGAGCGAGGATAAAATCAACATCCTCTTTTTCCTCCCTGGCCCGGGAGAAGGCTTCGATAAGCCGCTCCTCCTCTCCTTTGTGAGTGCTTCCTGCAAGGACAATCTTATGTCCCTCAAAAACACCGTATTTTGCTTTTAGGCCAGCCTTCTCTGAATCTTGAAATCGGGGCAGGACAACTTCCGTTTTCAGATTCCCCACCACTTCCATGTGATCGGGATTGACACCGATTTTCATCAAGGACTCTCTTTCTCCCTCGGTTTGCAGGACAAAAAAATCAACATGCTGCAGAATACGCTCAGAGAGAAACCGGTAGCGAAAATACTTCTTGAAAGATCGAGCGGATATTCTTCCGTTGATGAGTAGAACTCCTCCCGTTATCCTCTTGGCTTCCCTAAGAAGTCTTGGCCAGAATTCTGATTCAGCAAGAACCAAAACCGTGGGTCGCAAAGAATGCAAAAATTTCCTGACCACCCATGCAAAATCGAGAGGAATAAAAAAAAACCGGTCGACTCCTTTCAATTTTTCCTGCGCCACCCTAAGGCCGGTACTGGTGAGAGAAGAAAAATAGATGGAAAGGTCAGGGTTTCTCTCTTTAAGCTTTAATATCAAAGATTGGAGCGAAAGGACTTCTCCGACAGAAACGGCATGGATCCATACAGATTTTTCAGATAAACTTTCGAGTTTCTGGCGCCAACCCAGCCTCTCTTTTAAATAAAGGCTTTCTCTTTTCAACACTTTGAGTTTGATGAAATAAAGAGGAATAACCACTATCAATGAGAGAAACAAAAATATGGAATAGAGAATATACATGAGCTCATGACTATACTTGAATTCACCTTCTGAGTCCAGAAATCGAGAACTGCATTTTACGGTATGAACCTTTTTTTCGAATGGCGCGGCTGGAGGGATGCCCGGCGCACTCTGCTCCGCCCTCTTCAAAGACCTAACCACACCTGGGACCATGTTCCTCAGACGGAGCAGGATGCCCATGGGGGCTGTATGGGTTTATGTGAAAGCTATTTATTTTCAATCCGTTTTCTGGTAAGCTACTGGAGTTATCCAGCGGATAAACGCCTTGTACACATTTGAGAGGAATAAAAATGGTTGAACAGAAAAAAGAGGACGTCGAGACAAAAGAAGAAAAGAGTCTCGAGACAGAGCCCCAAGAAAAGAAAGAAAAACCTGAAACGACCATCGATCAGAATGGACCGGAAAAGACAGAAGTGAATGCCGAGGAAACAGCAGAAAAAGAGAAAAAAGAAGAAAATGAAGTTGATTCCGGCCCAATCGAAGAAAAGAAGGAGGAAACTCCGGACATAGACAGCCAAAAGAGCAGTACAGAAGAGAAGTCGGATGAGCCGGCTCCTGCTTCCGAAGAAGCCGTAGTGGATCCCAAGGAAGAAAAAAAGGAAGCAGCAGCTGATAAAGAGCCCGAGAGTTCAGATCAAGAAGAGAAAGAAGAAGCCAAAGAGACCAAAACTGAAGAAGTTAAAGAAGTTAAAGAAGCTGCAAAGGAAATAAAGCCAGTAGAAAAAGAAAAAACAGAAGAAACTCCGCCGGCAGCACCTAAGAAAAAGAAAAAAATAAACAAAATGACCTTGACTGAAATTGAACAGAAACTCAAGGATATCGAAGACCAGCAAAGGGGAACCGGATCCAAATATGCCCGCCAACTGCTGAAAAGGAAAAAGGCCCTCGGTTCTTGAAGGCCGTCTGTTCACTCTGCTGCTTAGCTGAATAACCCCAGGATCAAGATTTACTTCCCCTAAATTTTTTGTTATACTGATTTGAAAATAAAAGCGACTCTAAAATCCATGAGAAACAATTAAGGAGAAATTTGAGGTGTTGACTACAGAAGAAAAAGCAAAGATCATCAAAGACCACAAGGTCCATAAAGATGACACAGGTTCGCCTGAGGTGCAGATCGCTATCCTCACCAACAGAATCAACTATCTGACAACCCATTTGACAACCTATAAGAAGGACTATCATACAAAGACAGGCCTTATGAAAATGGTGGGACGTCGGAAAAGGCTTCTTGAATATCTTAAGAAACAGGATGTCAAGCGATACGAAAGCTTGATCAAGAAGTTAAAGCTCAGAAAATAATCAAGTCAAAGAGAAAAAAAATGCCTGTCAATACAATAAATATCGACATCAATCAGCGCACACTTTCCATCGAAATTGGAAAAATCGGCAAGCAGGCGGATGGCTCCGTCATGGTCCGCTATGGCGATACAATTCTGTTTGTCGCGGCGACATCAAAAAAAGAATTGAAAGAACCGAAACCATTCTTTCCTCTCATCGTCGACTACCGGGAAAACACCTACGCAGCCGGGAAAATCCCGGGTGGATTCTTCAAGAGAGAAGGGAGGCCTTCGGAGAGAGAGATCCTCATCAGCCGGCTTATCGACAGACCCATTAGACCTCTTTTTCCTGACGGCTACAATTTCGACACCCAGATTGTTGCTCTTCTTCTTTCAGCAGATATAGAAAACGAATCGGATACACTGGGCATTATCGGTGCGTCGGCAGCCCTTTATTTCTCCGATATCCCCTTCAATTCCCCCATTGGCGCAGTGAAGGTGGGTTATGTCAACGATGAATTTGTTATCAACCCCAAGAAAAGTCAGCTCGATAACAGTCCTCTCAATATGGTTGTCGTCGGAAATGAGAACGGTGTGTTGGTGATAGAAGCCGGATGTTTGGAAGTTTCCGAGGAAAAGATCATACAAGCTGTGTCTCTGGCCCAAACGACCATAAATGAGATCATCAGGGCACAAAAGGATCTCTTTGAACAGCTGAACATAAAAAAACGGTCATTCGAAGTCAAATCAATCGATGCCCATAAAACAGAAAGCATTGAACGAGAGATCTCAGCTTCAATGATGGAAGCGATCCAGACTCAAGGGAAAAAAGAAAGCGAAGAAAAAATTCATGCCCTTCTCGATACCCTGTTAGAGAGAATTCCCGAAGAGAATGAAGAGGAAATTGTCGAAACCAAGGAAATTTTTTATTCCACGCAGAAGAAACTGGTTCGGAGACTGATGCTCCACGATAGGAAGAGAATCGACGGTCGAGACTTCGATGAAATCAGGCCGATTTCTATCGAAGTGGGTATGCTGCCCCGGACACACGGATCCGCTCTCTTCACTAGAGGAGAAACACAGTGCTTGGCGACAGTCACTCTCGGCACATTTGAAGACATTCAGCGGGTCGACGGATTGAGTGATGAAGCGGACAAAAGATTCATGCTTCATTACAATTTCCCTCCCTTCAGCGTGGGAGAAGTGTCCTTTCTCAGAGGTCCCGGACGCCGAGAGATCGGCCATGGCGCTCTGGCCGAAAAGTCCATTCGCCCTTCCATCCCCGGTGAAGAAGAGTTTCCCTACACCATCCGACTTGTTTCCGATATCCTCGAATCCAACGGATCCTCATCCATGGCGACTGTTTGTGGAGGTGTTTTGTCTCTGATGGATGCAGGAGTGCCGCTGAAATCGATTATAGCTGGAATGGCGATAGGCTTAGTCAAAGAAGACAGCCAATACGTGCTCCTCACAGATATTGCCGGCCTCGAAGACCACTTCGGGGATATGGACCTCAAGGTTGCCGGTACCGAAAAAGGCATCACAGCCATCCAAATGGACCTGAAGATTTCCAATATACCACTTGATGTGTTGAAAGAAGGCCTGGAGAAAGCCCGCCGGGCACGCCTGGCCGTTCTGGAACAAATGAAATCCGTCATCTCGGAACCGCGCCCTGATATATCTACATATGCCCCTCGTATTTTCAACATTTTCATCAATCCGGAAAAAGTGGGTGATGTCATCGGCCCCGCGGGAAAGATCATCAAAAAGATCATCGCTGAGACAAAGGCAAAAATTGATATCGATGATACAGGAAAAATCACCATTGCCTCCAATGATGTCGAAGCCGCAGAAAGAGCGAAGGCAATGATCAGAGAAATCACGGTTGAAGCAGAGGTCGGAAAAACGTATACGGGAAGAGTCGTGCGCCTAGAGGAATACGGAGCTTTTATTGAGATTTTACCGAACATCCAGGGTTTGCTCCACATTTCCGAGATAGCCCATCACAGAATAAGAAATGTCCGGGATGTGCTTAAAATGGGAGATCAGATCCAAGTCAAAGTCATCTCCATCGATGAAAACAACAAAGTCCGGGTCAGCAAAAAGGCATTGGAAGAAGGCTCCTCCACTCCCGATCAATCCGACCGTTTTCGGGATTCAAAAAACAATTCTTATCAAAAGAAAAAAGATAAGAATTGGTCTTAGCCCGAACACTGCATAGATGAACCTATGCTGAGAAGGTTAAGAAAAAAAAACCGGGGATTCACTCTCATCGAAATGCTGGTGACCCTGGCCATAGTTGCCGTTCTCGCTGCCGCTGCACTTCCTCTGGCAAAAATTGCAGTCAAAAGACAAAAGGAGATCGAACTGCAGAGATGTATGAGGATGATGCGAGAAGCCATCGATCTGTACAAACAGATGGCCGATGAAAAAAAAATAACGGTGGAAGACGAAACAGAAGGCTATCCTCCTGACCTGGAAACTCTCGTAGACGGAGTTGAAGTGAAAGAAACCAGCGAGGGAACGGAGAGCGTTCGTCTTCACAAATTTTTACGGAGAATCCCCAAGGATCCCATGACCAATTCAACGGATTGGGGACTGAGATCTTACCAAGACGCCCCGGACACCAATGTTTGGGGTGGGGAGAATGTCTATGATGTGTACACCAAAAGTCCGGGGATTGCCCTCGACGGGAGCAAATACAGAGAATGGTAGACATATAGTCAGCAGCATGAGAAATAAGACGGCATCTCAAGGATTCACACTCATTGAAGTCATCATTGTCTTCACTCTGATCGGTATACTGGTCGGATTGGCCCTGCCTCAGTACCAGACTGCAGTCAGAAGAGCGAGGGAAACATCTCTCAAACAAAATCTTAACATCTTGCGGACACTGATCAATCAATACTACACAGACAAAATGCAGTTTCCGGCTACGCTGCGGACTCTCGTCGATGAAGGATACTTGAGAGTTATTCCCATTGATCCGATAACTAATTCGTCCGAAACATGGATCGAAATTCCCGAAGTGCTCAATCCCGAAGACATGTTATCGGGCATGGAAATCCCCGGAATCGCTGACGTGCAATCGGGATCGGACAGAATTGCCGTTGATGGAACGCCCTACAGCTCCTGGTAAACTGAGGAAATCTCGATTTGAAGAGATGCTAGGAAAGCCAAGCTCTAAAAGATCCCGGCCGCATACAGTTGCCTCAACCCTCCCAGCAAAATTCTCCCCTTCAGGCTACACACTCCTTATCCTCCTCTTTGCTCTCACCGTACTGACCTTGGGACTCATGGTTGCCGTTCCCGTCTGGGAGACTCAGATCCAGAGGGAAAAGGAAGAAGAACTCATTTTCAGAGGAAAGCAGTACATTGAAGCCATCCGTATTTTCCGGCTGAAAAAACCCGGAACGTTTCCACGCAGTCTGGAAGAGCTGCTCGAAGAAAACTGTATCCGCAGACTGTACAAAGACCCCATGACCAAGAGCGGCGAATGGAATATCATCCTACCCTATCAGAGAATTTCGGCTAAACAGGGAAGCACATCCCCGAAAGTTCTGGTTGTTCCCTTGAATCAGTTGTCAGCTGTCGACAATCCACAGATTATAGGAGTCGTGAGCGCCTCCACCCGCAAATCCTTCAAAATCTATATTGAACAGGAATCTTACGACAAGTGGCTCTTTTCCCAGGGGCTCACCCCTGAAAATATGCCCGAAATCGTTTTCTTCGGACAGGAAGAGAAGCAACGATGACCTCAATTCTGATCATCGCCGGCGAGAGCTCGGGAGATATCTACGGGGCCGACCTTGTTCATGAATTCAAAAAAAGACATCCCCAAGTCAATTTCTTCGGGATCGGAGGCACCCAGATGGAAAAAGAAGGCGTGCGGCTTCTTTTTCCCTCTCACGACCTGGCGGTGGTGGGACTGATTGAAGTTCTCGGTCATCTTCCTCGAATCAAAAAAATATTCTCCGCTGTTTTAAGGGAGGCCGAACGAGCAAATACCTCCGCTGCCGTCCTTATCGATTCGCCTGATTTCAACCTGCGTCTCGCTAAAAGGATAAAAAAGCTGTCTGTTCCGATTCTCTACTACATCAGCCCCACAGTATGGATCTGGCGCAAGGGAAGGCTCAGATCAATCAAGAAAACGGTCAAGCGGATGATGCTCATTTTCCCTTTTGAAGAGGACATCTACCGACAGCGTCAAATCCCAGCCGTCTACATCG
>CBFDBS010000114.1:0-7847 GCA_965603105.1 uncultured bacterium | reverse complement strand
TATTCACGAGTCAAGGTTGCCTTAGCGGCAACGACGCGGCCTGTGAAGGCGTACTAAAGTACGTCGAACAGGCTGCAAGGAAGCCGATGAGGTAAGATTGGCTCGCCTTTATGGTAAAAGATGTCGACATAAAATAAAATGAAGATAACCACAAAAATTCAATTCTGGATTTTGCCGAAATTCAACATAAAATGTTTAAATCAATAATCTTAGAAAAAGGTGTCGACAGCTTTTATAAATCATTCAGGCTAAAAGCGGGGCCCTGAATCGTTAAACAAAGAGCTTGAAATGATTGAACACCTTGTGTAATCTTAAGTGTGTCCGAAGGAAGTGATTGCAGTGCAAGATTCAAGAAAGGAAGAGAGACGCAGCCACCCTAGGGTGGAAAGACCGATCCATCTTCGTCCCAGCTCGGTCTTCGGTCAGGAATACCGTATCTCCAACATCAGTCTGGGCGGAATAAGAGTCCAGAGTCAAAAAAGTCCGGGGAGAGGTGAAATTTTAAAGATCAAGCTCTCTTTTCCGGATGGGGAATGGACCGATGTGAACGTGCGTGTCGTCTGGATCCGCAAAAGAAACAAGGATACATTCCCTCTATTCGACGTTGGATGTGAATTTGTCGATCTTCCTTTCGATACTCAGAGTGAGCTGTGGATGCTCCTGGACAGAGATTCGAAAAGTCATTGATTGTGCGAAGAGCACTTCGGTTGGCCGAATGGACACCTGATTGGACAGCCTAAAGAGGACAATTCCTTTTCGATACTCTGCATGGTGATCGATGACATCAATGAAAGGAGAGAGGTGAAGAAATGAGCGGAGAACACGAAAAAATTGCCTGCCATGTCTGCCGAAAGGAAATTCCCAAAGCAGCGGCACTGAGTGCGGAAGGCGAAGAATACGTCATCCACTTCTGTGATATAAGCTGTTTGGACTATTGGAACAAAGAAAAAAAAGAGAAGGAAGAGGAAAAACCTCAGAAATAAATAGACAGTCCAAGCTGAATATTATTTTTTCGCAAAAATAGGCCGCTTCACTGATATTTCGGTTTTTACTTCAAAAACTCAAATTCTCAATATTAGATAACCTTTTTATTATTAGTATGTTGGGGGACAATGTGCTTTGGCACAATAACTGCATGATATAATAAGGTTTTATTTTTGATTTGAAAGAATGAAAGAAGTGGAGGAAACAATGTGCAAAGATGATCTTTTCTGCGGTGTTAATTCCGCAGCATCACCGGTTATCGAGAACATGACCGACCTTGAAAAAAAACACACTCCGGTAATTGTGGCGCCTCAAGAAGTAAAGAAAGGGGAGTCATTTGAGGTCGCAGTGGAAGTCGGAAAATATATGGCTCATCCCAATGAAAACGCTCACTTCATCGAATGGATTGAACTTTATTCCGGAGAAACATTCCTGGCCCGTGTGGATCTTATTCCCAAAATCACCCAACCGAGAGTTTCATTGAATATCGCCTTGGACCATCAGCACCCATTGACGGCCAAAGTCAGATGCAATTTGCACGGACTCTGGCAAAGTTTCCCTTTCGAGATCAAAGTAGAGTAAGAGAGCCGCTTTTTTCCCCGACGAATAATTGATATACTTCTGGTCTGAAATTTATATCATTCTATCGAAATATCCTTGAGCGAGGAGAAACAGTGCCTATCGCCCTGCTTTTCCTGAGTCCAGTGTATGCATAACTCCGTTTGTTTGTCTGTTTGCTCCTTGTTTTTGTTTTGACTATAATGAGCGCGGTATTTGAATGAGAGGTGAGGTAAGAAGATGAATCCTGTCATCCAAAGTTTTATCGAGTCGAAATCAGTGGCAGTTGTCGGAGCTTCGTCATCAAAAAAGAAATTTGGCAACGTTGTGTTTAGAGGTTTGAAGGAAAAGAATTACACTGTCTATCCGGTCAACCCCAATGTGGAGACGGTTGAGGGGGAGGCCTGTTATCCCGATCTGAGAAGCATTCCGTTTGAGGTGGAAGCGGCCATCGTTTTAACTTCCCCGGGCAACGTGGACCGAATTGTCGATGACGCCATCGAAAAAAAAGTGAAGAGGCTCTGGTTCCAGCAGGGAGCTGATTTCTCTCGATCCGTTGAAAAGGCGAGACAGGCCGGACTGGAAGTGGTCTCAAAAAAGTGTATCTTTCTTTATGCCCCTCCTGTAAGCGGAGGACACTCCGTCCACCGCTTCTTTGTGAAACTCTTCGGCAAGTTGTGAAGGCTAACCATGTCTGAAAGTAGAGAAAGGAGTAAAAGGAGATCCAATATGCTGATTCCCACCATCATTCTGGCCGCTCTTTCAATCATATTGCTCATCGTGGGATATTTTCAGGGAGATGGGAGCCATCTGGTCGGACTGAAATCGGCTTGGCGGATGTTCCTGGAGATTCTGCCTCTTCTGATTTTTGCATTCATTTTAGCGGGAATGATACAGGCCCTCCTTCCCAAAGAGCTGATGGCCAAGTGGGTCGGTGAGGAGTCCGGAATTCGGGGGATTTTGATCGGAACGGTCGCCGGGGGATTCATGCCCGGAGGGCCTTATGTGAGTCTGCCGCTTGCCGCCGGATTTCTGAGAGCGGGAGCGGGAATCGGAACAATGGTCGCCTTTATCACGGCTTGGTCCTTATGGGCAGTGGCCCGGATTCCCATGGAAGTGGGGATCATCGGATGGAGATTCACTCTCATCCGCCTGGCCTGTACTTTTTTCTTTCCTCCGATTGCCGGTCTTCTGGCCCGGTTCCTTTTCGCCGGGTTCAAATAAGCTTTTTTTGTTCTCTTCCAAATTGTGTGGATAAAATACTGAAATGGTCTTGCTTCCTTCAGATTCTATTCGCCATGGCCCCCGGGGTCTCTTTTTTCGGCAGCTGCGCAACTCGCCTGTCTATTCTTCTATTGAAAATTCAATTTGCGTTGTAAAGGCCACTTTCCTTAACTTTAACAAGCTCAATACATGCTCGCTGTCCGTTTGCAAACGGATGCCCTCAAAAAGTGACTCGGACCAGGCTGAATCTTCAATGGTCGCTTTAACCATTTTGTATTCTTATTACACAAAATGGAAGAGAACTACTTTATTTTAGATCCTATGGGAACCTTTTTTCATTTTGTTGCGTCTTCAACTATAGATCTCTTACATGAGGAGGAATCTATGCGTATGAAATATTGGGCACTTTTTACAGTCGTTGTTATGGTCTTGTCTTTGTCGTTCACGACGAGTCTCGGATTCGGAGCTTCCAATGATTATGACGAAAAGGAAGATTTCAAAAAAACACTTCCTTTGAAAAAGGGAGGGACGTTCAGTTTGATGAATGTCAATGGGAATGTCACCATCGAAACCTGGACCAGAGAGGAAGTGGAGATTCAGGCGGAAAAAGCCGTACGGGGCCAGAGAGAGAATTTGGACAGAATCAAAATTGAAATCGAGGCCGGCCCAACATCTGTTGTCGTCGATACAGTGTTTCCCAAGATTCCTCGATTCAGGGGCCGGGTGACATATGAAATCAAAGTGCCGGAGGACATGGATCTGGAAATGATCAAATCGGTCAACGGCAACGTCCGCATATCCGGGCCTTTCGGCGATGTCAAAGCCCGGACAACAAACGGAAGTATCAGGCTCCAAGATGCGTCAGGACAGATCTTTTGTTCGACCACAAACGGAAATATCGATGCCGTGGATATCCGGGGAGATATTCTCGCCCGATCGACGAATGGAAGTCTCCATCTGGAGATCGCCTCCGTGGAGGGTGAAATAACCGCAACGACGACCAATGGAAGTATTACCCTGGATGTCCTGTCCGGAAATGTCGATGCGGATCTGGAAGTCAGGACTACCAATGGCCACATCTCATTGGATTTCCCGGTCACCATTCCGGCAGGTTGGAGTTCTTCAAAAAGAAGGATTGAAGGAAAATTAGGTGACGGAGGTCCGCAAATCAGTCTGAAAACGACGAACGGATCGGTGAGAATACAGAAATAGTTCCTTCTATAGGTTTTCTAACCTGATCTCTTCACGAATCGAGGTTGCTGCAGCTGCGCGGCGTGGAGGACGCTGCTGTGGTAGCCCACCCTGAGAGTCCTTCACAACAAAGCAGATGCAGCGAGATCGGTGCGCCTGAAAGGGAAATTTGGCCGAAAAATATTTTTTTGGAAGACGGACGGAAAAAATGAGGAATACAGAGACTTGTAAGACTTGGGTTATCTTGCAGATTTTAAAGAGAATCAATGATGGTCCCAGGGCCAAAATTATGAATAGGTCAGGCTAACATATTGTCTAGGCGCAAGGCTTGAAATGGCTGCGCTTTTTGAAGATTTTTAATCCCGCCTCTCTACTCTTGCGGAAACAAAGAACATACAGTTCCTCACTCGCATTTTTAGCGATCTCGACCGGACTCAATACAAGCTCGCTGTCCGTTTGAAACAGATTCAGGCCAAAAGAGATTGTTAGACCGGGCTGAGCCGGTCGACACGAAATCTTCAAAGACTGCTTCAACGGTCTCACCCAATGATCCACAAAATGGAAGAACCATTAAAATGAATGGACTCTTTTAGAGGAAATTGATACACTTCCTTTCTGTTTCTGGGAAAGAGAGCAGAAAGTGAAACTACAGTTTTTAGGTGCTTGCCGGCAGGTGACCGGCTCACGCTTTTTAATGGACGTCAATGGGCTGAGGCTCCTTGTCGACTGTGGACTCTATCAGGAACGGCAATACCTGAGCAGAAATTGGGATCCTTTTCCTGTTTCTCCATCTTCCATCGATTATATTCTTCTCACCCACGCCCATCTCGATCACGCCGGCTTCATTCCCAAACTCGTTCAGAATGGATTTTCGGGTAAAATTCTGACTACATCGGCCTCTGCATCTCTCCTTCCCATCGTGCTTCTCGATTCGGCGAAAATTCAGGAAGAAGATGCCGCCTACAAGAGAAAACGTCACAAAAAAGAGGGGCGTAAAGGACCTCACCCGGACATTCCTCTTTACACTGTCGAGGATGCCGAAAAATCTCTGAAGCTGGTCGAAGGAGTGGGCTACGGCGAAACAGTTCCTCTGGGACCGGGAGTCAAGGTTGATTTCCATGATGCCGGACATATTTTGGGCTCGTCCATGGTGAGATTAACGGTTGGTCAGGGGAAAAAAAGCACCTGGTTCGTTTTCTCGGGTGATATCGGACAGTGGGATAAGCCTCTGGTTAAGGATCCCACCGTATTTGATTCCGCCGACACCATAGTCATGGAATCCACATATGGCGATGAAAATCACAAAGATCCTCAAGATGTAGAGACGATGCTTGAAAAAATCATCCTGGCCACTGTCAAAGCCGGGGGCAACATCGTCATACCGACATTCGCCATCGAGCGGGCTCAAGAGCTGCTCTATCATCTGAGCCGCCTGGTCCGGAAAGAACTCATTCCTTATCTTATGATATTCCTGGACAGTCCCATGGCCCTTGATGTGACTGATGTCTTCCTTCAGAACCTGACAGATTTGGACGAAGAGACAAGAAGCCTTTTTAAGGAAGGAAAGTCTCCCTTTCGCTTTCCGGGTTTGAGGTTCGTCCGTTCGACACATGAATCAAAGGCGATCAATCAGATCAGGGGATCGTGTGTCATTTTGGCCGGATCTGGGATGTGCACGGGAGGACGCATCAAGCACCACCTGGTCAACAACATATCCAAGCCGGAATCGACTATTCTTTTTGTCGGGTATCAGGCGCGGGGCACTCTGGGGCGGCTAATCTGTGACGGTAGAGAGGAAGTGAGAATATTCGGAGAAACCCGGAAAGTCAGGGCTAAAATCGCCCAGATCCATGGTTTTTCGGCCCACGCCGATCAAAGCGCCTTAATGAGATGGCTGGACGGAATAAAGGCGCCTCCCCGAAGGGTTTTTGTGGTTCATGGAGAAGCGGAAGCCTCCGAAAGTCTGGCCGGCATTATCCGCAGAAAAAAAGGATGGAATGTTTCCATTCCCGATTACCTGCAGGTCTTTGAAATGGGGGAATCGGGAGAGGGAAAAAATTGATATCACTATTATTTCCGCGAGAGGTCAAACATGAAGATTAAAAGGTATTTTGTCGAAGATATTCCCCGCCGGAAATTCCTCGAAATGAGCTTGAAAGGGAGCGTCGCCGCCGCCGCAACCCCTTCGCTTCTGATGAGTCTGTTGTCCTGCAAGGGACAGACCCCCGCTCAATCCAAGCTTGACATCGATCCCGCCCTGCTGGATCGAACCCTGGCCAGAGCCCTCAGCAAGGGAGGAGATTTTGCCGATGTCTATGTCGAGAACAGAATCTCCCGGGAAATTCTTATGGAGGAATCCAAATTCAAGAGTGCCGTGTTCGGGATCAACCAGGGAGCGGGAGTCAGGGTGATCTCCGGTGAAAAAACAGGATTTGCCTACACCGACGACATCAGTGAAGACAAACTTCTCAAAGCCGCCGAAGTCGCCGCCTATGTCGCCGAAGGTTCCCAACCTTCGCAGCCCGTGAATGTGAGCTCCCAAAAGAGAGATTCCTACATCACCGTCGAGCTTCCGCTTCAGGACGTCGCCGATGACAAACGTCTGGATGTGATGCGGCGGGCCAATCAGGCAGCCCTTGAATTCGATCCACGCATCATGATGGCCTCGATCAGCTATTATGACGAGGTCAGAGGCCGGACGGTCGCCAACAGCGAAGGGCTTCTGCTGTCGGATGAGTTACCGCTTCTGTTTTTTATCGTCCAGACGCTGGGAGTCGGGAACGACACCAGACACATGGGGCGGGAAAGGTTGAGCCGTCATTCCGGTTTCGAGATGTTCGATGAAGTCATGCCTGAGGAAGTGGCCCAAACCTGTGCCCGGGAATCGATCGCCATGCTGGAGGCCGAAGACGCGCCGGCCGGTATCATGGATGTGGTCATGCAAAACGGTTGGGGCGGAGTTCTCGTTCATGAGGCTGTCGGGCATCCTCTCGAAGGAGATGCCATCGCCAGAAAAACCGGCGTGTTCACCGGGAAATTGGGTCAGAAAGTGGCCAGCGACGTTTTCACCATGGTTGATGACGGAACCATTGCCAACAAGAGAGGAACGACTAATTTTGATGATGAAGGCACCCAGATGAAAAGGAATGTGTTGATTCGAGACGGTGTCCTCCTTAAATATATGACGGATATCCTTTCGGCCAAACAGCTCGATACGGAACGGACGGGGAACGGGCGCCGGGAGAGTTTCCGGTATATCCCCATCCCCCGGATGACCAACACCTTCATCGAGAAGGGAAAAGACAATCCCGAAGACATCCTCAAATCGACCAAAAAAGGTCTCTATGTGCAGAGTTTGAGCGGAGGAAGCGTCAATTCGACAACCGGGATGTTCAATTTCACCTGCCGGGAAGCTTACTTGATCGAAGACGGTAAGAAAACGACCCCCGTCAAGGGAGCCACATTGATCGGAAGCTGTTTGGACGTCATCGCCAATGTCGATGCCGTGGGTGACAATCTCGATTTCGGGCCGGGAATCTGCGGAAAAGGTCAGAGTGCCGAAGTGTCAGCCGGACAACCGACCGTTCGGATTCGAGGCATCAACGTCGGCGGCAGCCGGGCGCGCCGGGGTTAAGAGGAGAGTGCGATGGATTACACAGCAATATCGAAACAACTGGTTAAAACATGTCTGAAGAAGGGAGCGGATGCGGCCGAGGTCTACCTGCAGTCCAGCCGGAACCTCAATGTCCAGATCCGCAATGGTGAGATAGAAACCGTTCAGCAGGCGGAATCTCACGGCGTGGGCATCCGGGTTCTGGCCAAGGGACGAATGGCCTTTTCCAGCTGCAATGACCTCAGCGATACAGCCCTCGAGAACACGATCTCGAACG
>CBFDBS010000113.1:0-7876 GCA_965603105.1 uncultured bacterium | reverse complement strand
GAGAAAATTTTGGGAAAGTCTTGGTCAAAATAAGAATCATCTCTATTATGATTCTTTCTTTCCCGAAGAGGTGGGGAGAAGGAAATCCTTGTTTTTTTAATCATGATGTGATTAATTAAAGATATATTAAGATGGTTTCCCAAGCAAAAGAAGATAAAAGAGACAAAATTATAAATTCTACTATCAAGTGCTGATTTTCAAAGTTGCTGAGCAGTATTCACGGCAAGTCTGAAATAGATATCGCTGTTATTTTACGGAGGAATCGATGCGAAAAATTCTGATAATTTTAGCCTTTTTTTCTCTCTGTTTTATTGTCCTCAGTCCAAAAGGAGGCATAACTTCAACGGAAAAGACTCTTGTGGCCAACAATTCTCAATCGATGATCGATTCTTTCGGTCAGTTGCCCGTCTATTTTGTAAAAAACCAAGGACAGTGGAGAGAGCCTGCCACTTTTTGCGCCGGAGTCGGATTTGGGAAAATATATTTCACGAGCAAAGAGATCGTTTTTCAGATTTTTCACACGGAAGGCAATTCAAGCAGGGATCAAATTGACCATAGAAAAAAAGATCCTCCTGAAACCGAAGAAATCAACATCAGGCTTCAATTCGTCAATCCTTCACCTGATGTGTCCATCGAGGCCATGGACAAGAGTGAGGCCCGATTCAATTACCTGTTGGGAGACGATCCTCAAAAGTGGGTGGCAGGCGCTCCGTCTTATCGACGGATTGTTTACAGAAACCTCTATCCGGGAATCGATCTGTCCGTGTGCGGTCAGGGGAAAAGTGTCAAACACGAATACAGCCTCAAACCCGGTGCGGATCCCAAGCAGATCGCTTGGAGATACGATAATATTAAGAATGCCCGGATCAATTCACAGGGTCAGCTCGAAGTCTCCACTGGTCTTGGCACACTCAAAGATGAGATGCCTTACTGTTACCAGATTTTCGGCAGCAAGAAAGTTGCCGTTGAATGTGCGTACATAATCACTCCTGAGAATACGGTCAAGCTTTTTATCGGAAAATACGATAATAACATTGAGCTCATCATCGACCCCGGATTGGAGTACTCCACTTATCTGGGAGGGACAGATTATGATTATGCATACGATATCGCAGTAGACGATAACGGATGTGCCTACGTGACAGGACATTCAAGATCCTCAAATTTTCCCCTTAAAAGCGGCTCTTATGATACCAACCTTTCAGGTGCATCCGATGCCTTCGTGACCAAGTTCAGTCCAGCGGGTTCGACTCTTTACTACTCTACTGTTATTGGAGGAAGTTCTACTGACGGCGCCTATGGTATAGTGCTTGATGCCGATTGGAATGCTTATATAACCGGATATACAAGATCTACTGATTTTCCCAAAACCTGGGGTGCCTATGATACCAGTCATAATGGGGATTCTGATGTTTTTATGGCCAAATTGAATAGTGCCGGGACAAGTGTTTTGTATTCCACTTATTTGGGGGGATGGACCGATGACACAGGAGGTGATATTGCTCTCTATGCGACCAACGGACATAGGAGTGTATATATAACAGGCTGGACCGAATCCAGCAATTTCCCTACCACTCCCTGGGTCGCAGACGGAAGTTGGAATTGGGGAATAGTCGACGCCTTTGTCGCCCGTATCATCCCAGTGGGATTAGGAAGCAGCGATCTGGATTTCTCCACATTCCTTGGGGGAAATGGGGAGGATTGGGGTTACGGTATTGCTGTCGATAACAGCGCTAGAGCCTATGTGACAGGCTGGACCGGATCAAGTAATTTCCCGACAACTCCGGGAGCATTCGATACAAGCTCCCCTGGGATGGGTGACGCCTTTGTCACCAAAATCCAACCCAACGGACTCGATTTTTTCTATTCGACATATTTGGGAGGAAGCCAAAACGACTCAGGGCGGGGAATCGATGTTTTGAACTCCGGGACAAAAGCTTACGCCTATGTGAGTGGCTACACTTACTCTAATGATTTTCCGGTGACTGGTGGAGCGGCTGATGTGACATACAATGGAGATGGAGATGTTTTTATCACCCGGCTGTCTCTGGACGGGGACTCCCTTGTTTATTCCACTTATTTAGGGGGAACGGCCAGGGATCACAGCTATAATCTGGTAGTCGACAACGGCGGAAGAGCCTGGGTGACCGGCTATACGAGATCCATCAATTTTGATGTTGTTCCGGAAGAATATGACGTCAGTTTCAACGGCATTCAAGATGTTTTCATCACCAAGGTTCATGCTTCCGGACTCGATTTTCTCCGCTCGACTTATTTAGGGGGAAGTGGAAGTGATGCCGCTAGAGGAATTGCTCTCGATAGTGTCGGAGATGTTTATGTGGCAGGATACACTTCTTCAAACAATTTTCCAACTTTTAATGCCTATCAGTATTATTCAGCGGGAAATGACGATGTCTTTGTCTCTAAATACACCGAGAACCTGATCCTGCCTCCCTCGAATTTCAAAGGCGAGAAAGTCCAGAACAGATCGCTTTTTCAAGCTCAATACATCAATACGCTCAGTTGGGCGTTCAATCCGCTCAACCACAACATCGTCACGTACAGACTTTACAGGAGAACACAGCTGACGGCCTATTATCCAGTCGTCGATCTCAGTGCGAACACCTTCCTGTACCTGGACAAGGACGTTGGAAAAGACACCACGTATTATTATGCGATTATGGCTGTACATAGCGCGGGAAAAGAAGGCTTCCCTGCTTATGTGACTGTTTATTGAAGGAGGCACCGATGAAAAGAAAAGTGACTTTGATGCTGATTCTTTTTCTCAGTGTGTATGCACAGGGAGCAATCGTCAAAATCAAAGGAGGTGCTTCCTATTTCTATCCCCAAAACAAAGACCTGCGAAATATATACGGGAGCAGCGGCATCAGCTTCGGCGGAGAGTTGGAGTATTCTGTGATCCCTGAGATAGGCATCTGGTTAGGTGCCGGATTCTATTCCAAAAAGGGTCAATTGTCTTACACTGAAGAGGAAACCACTCTCCAGCTCTTCCCGCTTCATGGAGGAATCAAGCTCAGGATGCCTGGAGACATCAGTCCCTACCTAGGGCTCGGAGTGGCCTACATCTTTTTCAAAGAGGAAAATGTGATTGGCACAGTAAGCCAGGGGGAATTCGGAGCCATTGCCCAATGTGGCTGTTTGATCCGCATCACCGGTCCACTTTTTATCGATGTCCATGTCGCTTATACCTACTGTCAGGTCGAACCGGCCGACTTCAAGGAACATATCGGCGGAGTTCATGGGGGTTTGAGTCTCGGATTAGAATTTTAACTGCCTGAACTCTTCATAAATAATGCCGAAGAATTTTTAAATATCGGCAATTTTAATGCTTTCTTTTTTTTTGCCACACCTTGCCTCCTCTGCACTCTTGACTCATGAATTATCCAGGTATACTATCAGTAGGACATAAATAAACCTCCGATATAAGAAGGTGATATGAAAAGAAATATTGGGCTACTTCCTCTATCCATAGTATTGAGTGCACTCCTGCTCAGTTTGGGATGCCCATCCAACTGGAAATACGACATTGTGGGCTCATGGATGCTGGATGCTATAGTCGAAGGGGAACTGAGGACTGCGGCTCTGACCTTTGTAGGGGATAGAGAGGCAGGGACAAACACGATGACAGCTGAGGGTGAAATGTATTCAGGAGTTTATTCTGCCTCGAATGAAAATATCGATTTCAGCTTCGATTTTCAGGGGATGACCGTCTTCACCTTTGAAGGGATATTTGAAGATAAAGATAAAATGAGCGGAATGGGAGTTTCGGATTGGGGCTCCGGGGCCGAGTCGTTCACCTGGTCGGCCGTTCGTAAGGACTGAACTGTCGGGAAATGAAACTGAAAGGATTTTTGGTTATTGTCATCCTTGGGGCTGCAATATACATGATTCTTCATTATGTCCAATCCGGTGTGAATTCTGACCTGCCCGAGAAAATCCAATCCATTAACAAAACCGGTGAAATGACGACTGAGATGAATATGAAATCACTGCAGCGAGAAATTGTCTCTTACATGATGGAACACGGCGATACGCCTGAGACTCTGGATAAGATTTTTTTAATGAAGCCTTGGCTCAAGGGCATCGCCGATGTTTGGGGGACTCCTTTCGATTACAAACGGATTTCCGACAGCAGTTTTCTTCTCCTTTCTGCAGGAAAGGACATGAAATTCAATACACCCGATGATATTGCGCTCGAGTATTGACGGCTGATGAAACACCTTACCTTTACCCTTTTTGTGTTATTGTCAGGTTTATCCCTCCAGGCTGATTTCAAGATAATGGGTGGAATGAACCTGTCATGGTTTATCGAGGAGGGCATGGATTGGACACCCAAATTCGGTCTTGTCGGCGGTATCGGCATCGAATTCGATTTGACATATAGAACACTCCTCGAGATCGATCTCCTCTATTTTCAGAAGGGAGGCCTTCTTGAGTTCCCGGATT
Organism: uncultured bacterium; assembly: GCA_965603105.1. Classification (GTDB taxonomy): domain Bacteria; phylum Acidobacteriota; class Aminicenantia; order Aminicenantales; family Aminicenantaceae; genus CBFDBS01. Next base: position 3,409 of record CBFDBS010000113.1, on the reverse strand, counting down.
CAAAAGAAAAGTTCATCCTCAACGCGGGGAGTGTCCCGCTTCTGATCCGTAGTAAAATTTACCATGGAACATCCCCCTTTCTTGTTGGAGGAGTGGAAATATCAAGTGTCCTCTCTTACAAAGCAAAACAGAACAACGGGGAAGCCGTCGACCTTGAGGGAACGATCCACCGCCTTGACTATGGAATCGTAGGAGGCGCCGGATTCGAATTTGAGCTTCAAGAGGAACTCTTCCTCTTTTTTGAGATGAGGTGCCATTATGGACTCCGGAATCTTTTCGACTCTCCCCTCGGGGAGCAGGAAAGAAAAACAATGGCGGTTGTGTTTTTGATTGGTGTCCGGTCTTGAGGGCTTGAGCTTCTTAGGGATGATTTTCAATTGAGCAAAAATTCTGAAGAATCGGCTAAAGTTTTACCTGGGATCGAGGTGTTTCTTCAAGATTTCGTGCATCTGGTGAAGGGAAAAAGAGTCGGCTTGGTCACCAATCCGACAGGTGTCGATTCGCACCTGGAGAGCACTATCGATCTTTTCGTCGGCCATTCTGACATCAACCTGACGGCACTCTTCGGTCCTGAGCATGGAGTATACGGATTTGCTCAGGCTGGAGAAGTCATCCCGGTCGCCTTCGATAATGACTACGGCCTTCCTGTCTACAGCCTCTACGGTCAGAATGAAGAAGTGGATTCAGATAAACACCGTAGTTTGGATGAAACCATGCGTCTTTTTGATACTCAAGACCGCGGGAAACATCCCGAGAAAAAGATGCTGGAGAATGTCGATGTCTTGATCTTCGATCTTCAGGACGTGGGGACTAGAATCTATACATATATTGCCACGATGGCCCATTGTATGCAGGGATGTACGCATGAAGGAATTGATTTCATCGTCCTCGACCGTCCCAATCCCATCAATGGTGTGGTCATGGAAGGGCCGCTTCTCGACTACCCGGAATACAGCTCTTTTGTGGGGATGTATTCCATTCCTGTCCGGCATGGCCTGACGATCGGTGAGTTGTCGCAGCTCTTCAATGAGTTTTATCTCCATTCCAAGGTGAACTTGACCGTTATCCCCATGAAGAGCTGGAGGCGGGAGATGTGGTTCGATGACACTGGACTTCCCTGGATCGCTCCCTCTCCGAACGTACCCACACCCAATACAGCAGTTGTCTATCCCGGACAGGTTTTTTTAGAAGGGACAAATATGTCAGAAGGACGGGGGACGGCTCTGCCCTTTGAGCTTTTTGGGGCTCCCTGGATCAAAGGACGTGAACTGGCCAGAGCACTCAACCGGCTGGCACTCCCCGGTGTCACTTTCCGGGGAACACGTTTTCAACCGACGTTTTCCAAGTACAAAGACGAGCTTTGCCAAGGCTGCCAGATTCATTTCCGGGAAAGAGACGAATACCGTCCGCTGGAAACAGTGCTTCATATCATCAAAACAGTCCTCGAGGACTATCCGGATTTTGTTGTCTTTCACTCCGGGTATTTCGATGCCATAATGGGAAATAGCCGTGTGAGAACAGCCCTTCTTGAGGGAAAATCAGTAGAATCAATTGTTGAAGAATTCTCTCCGGATTTGAAGGAATTCGGACGGAAACGCACACCCTATCTGCTTTATTGATCTATCTGATTCGGACTTCCACTCCCTCGACATCTTTGAGGAGCTTGACCAGTTGTGAGGTGTCGGTCTCGCCGTAGTGATAGGGATAAAGGATTTCTGGTTGGAAAGCCAGGGCCGCATCGGCCACCATTTCAGGGGACATCGTGTACGGGAGATTCATGGGGAGGAAGGCGATATCGATTCCTCGTAAAGCTTTCATCTCAGGGGTGTTTTCGGTATCTCCGGCCACATAGACTCGTTTGTTGCCGAAAGTCAGGATGTAGCCGTTGCCCTGTCCTTTGGGGTGGAAGGGTGCCCCGGGGCCTCGCATGTTTTTGATGTTGTAGGCGGGAACGGCCTCCACTTTAATGCCCTGTAAGGTACCGCTGTCCCCATTGCCCATGATGGTGCCGTCTTTGATCTGAAGGGAGCAGGTTTCAGTGAGGATCAGGTCGGTGGATTCTTTTCGGATCATGGCCACGACCTTGGCATCGAGGTGATCTCCGTGTTCGTGGGTGATGAAGATCAAATCCGCTTTGGGAAGCTTGGAATAATCCGCCTGACGGCCGACGGGATCGATATGGATGATTTTCCCTTTGAACTGAAACATGAGCGTGCCGTGCCCCAGGAAAGTGATTTTTAGATCGCCTTCCGAGGTTTGGAAAATATCCGAGGTGAATTCTTGCTGGGCTAGGCCTAAAACAGCAACCCCCACCATAAGAAAACCGACTGCAAGTGATTTGTTCACCATAGTCTTCCTCCTTTTATCCTCCCCCTTTCAAAGGAGATATGTCTATGAAAGATCAGCGTGATCTATCCGTTCAAGACCTCATGGGCCTGGATCAGCCTGTCTTTCACCTTCAGTCCATGGGGACAGGCCGAAGCACATTGGCCTGAGCAGTTGGCACAGCTCGAGGGTTTCTTCATAGGATCCATTTCTTTGTAGTAGCGCATAGCCTCTTTTTCCATTTTGTAGTCGACAAAATACATCTGATAACGGAGCACGTCGTTGATGGCGACATTCTGAGGGCAGGACGAGAGGCACTCGCTGCAGCTGACGCGGCAGTAGTAATCCTCGGTCTTCTTTTTGTAGGCGGAGATCACGGCGAGATCCGTCCGGTCCAGAGGCTGATCCGAGGCGGCGACATACTCTTCAACGTGGGAATAGCTGCTCATGGTCGGGATGCAGGTGTCGATGCTGGGATTGCTCAAAACCCAGCGGATGGCGGCTTGCGGGTAGCTGACGTTCTGATTGACAAATTGGGCCAGATTCCCCTGTCTTCCCCCGGCAAAGATTTTCATGGCCACTACACCGATCCCTTTTTTACGGACATCGGCGATTAGAGGCTCGATCTCCTGGCCCTCCATGTGGCTGTACATGACTAAAATAACCTGGGCAAAATCTGTTTCCAAAGCCTGTTTCAATGTCAATTGAGGATTGTGGGTCGAAAAACCGGTGAAGCGCACCTTGCCGTCTTTTTTGAGCTGGGCATATGCTGAAAGAAGATCTTCGTTTTTAAGCAGTTCAAGATCGTTGGCTTGATGGGTCATGGCCACATCGATATAATCCGTCTGCATCCTTTTCAAGCTGGCATCCACCCTCTCTATGATGCTCTCCCTGGTGATCGGATTTCGGCTTCCATAGGCATGTTTTGTGGTGATAATGACTTTGTCTCGGACATCGCTCAAGGCCTGGCCGATAAAGGATTCGCTCTTTGTTTGAAGATAGCCTTCGGCGGTGTCGAAATAATTCACTCCCAGATCGTAAGCGTAGCGCATGACATTGGGTTCGAAGAAAGAGATCGCTCCGC